>DUPD01000006.1 GCA_012838505.1 Bacilli bacterium
ACTATATGTTCTGCCCTATGAGGGGTAATGAGATACCCTCATCTTGAGGACTGTTCAAAACAGAAATGGACTGCGAACGCTTAGTCACTCAAGAATCCCATTGCTTTAGCTGTGGGAGTCTCAAATCACTTAACTACGAAAAAATTTGTTAGCTGCACTAGTGATTCACTGAATATTATGTCAATTTGAATCGATAACTGAGTCAGCTAACAATTCAGATAGGAGTAATTAAGTTGGAAAAAAAACACTTGATTTTAAAGCTTATTTTAACAGTGGCACTATTTTTTATTTTCTTTTTTATCTTTAGACGGATTATCAATAAAGGGATTGTCTCTTGGTCGATTGTGACAGATGTGCTGACATTACTGCTTATTTTACCATTAAATATAGTGGTCTCATACAGCTTATCCGATCGAATTATTAAGCGATTGATAAACTAATTTAATTAAATAAAAGGACGAATGGCTTCAATAATTTTGATCGGTTTCGCTTGATCTGTTAATTGTTCCACGATCTCACCAGTTTGATTAATGATCACGGTTGTTGGTACCCCCTGGCAATTATAAGCTCGATACGTTTCTAACCCTCGATCGACTAAGGAAGGTTGAGTTAAGAAGTCACGATAAAAACGAACTCCATCACTTGGGTCACGTTCTCTACCGACAACATTAATTGTAAGAAATTTAATTTTTTCAGGATCTGCTACTTGATAAAATTTTTCTTTCAGTGGTAAATCGACTCCACAAGCTGGACACCATGATGTCCAAAATGTTAAGACAATTACTTTCCCTAAATCATCTTCTAAGCTATAATCTCCTTGTTTGTCTAGATAGGATAAGCTGAATTTTGGCGCTTTCATTTTTTCACCTTTTCATGATCAGAATTAAAATATAGTATAGCATGGTGAATATATTTTAAAAAATAATTGACACCGCACTAATCTAGTGCTATGATTACAGATAATTAAATCCGAGATACTCTTATTAAGAGTGGTGGAGGGACTGGCCCGATGAAACCCGGCAACCGTTAAACTGTTAAAGTTTAAAATGGTGCCAATTCCTGCAAAGTGAAAACTTTGGTAGATGAGAGAGCAAGAAGACTATTATAGAGATAAACGTCTTTCTGTTCTTTCAAAAACAGAAAGACGTTTTTTGTTAGGATTTTTTATAGAGCGGGGGAGTCAAATGATTAAAATAAGCCAACTGTCAAAGCGATTTAAATTGGGGATGGAACAGATTGATGCCGTTGATCAAATCAATCTAACGATCAAAGCTGGTGAGATTTTCGGTGTGATTGGCTATAGTGGGGCAGGAAAAAGCACATTTGTCCGTTTAATTAATCGTCTAGAAGAACCAACTAGTGGATCGATTACTGTTGGTGGTGAAGAAATGACAACGTTAAACAAAAAGGATTTAAGAATAAAACGACAAGATATCGGAATGATTTTTCAACATTTTAATTTATTGTGGTCGAGAACCGTCAGTGAGAATATTGCATTTCCACTAGAGATTGCTGGTGTTGAAAAAGCGGAACGAAATGAGCGTGTCAAACAATTGATTGATCTCGTTGGGCTAACTGGAAAAGAAGCTGCTTATCCGTCACAATTAAGCGGTGGACAAAAGCAGCGTGTAGGAATCGCTCGTGCATTAGCGAATCGACCTAAGCTACTACTGTGTGATGAGGCGACATCTGCCTTAGATCCGGAAACGACTGATTCGATCTTATCACTGCTCGTTGATATTAATAAAAAACTAGGTCTAACAATTATTCTGATTACGCATGAGATGCATGTGATCCAAAAGATTTGCCACAATGTTGCTGTAATGGAAAATGGTCGGATTGTTGAACAAGGTGCAGTGTTAGATTTATTTTCAAACCCAAGCCATCAAGTAACGAAAAGATTTGTTGAACAGGTGATGGGTAAACCTGATGAAGAAGTGACTGATGAGACGTTACTGCAATCCGTGTCGACTGGTAAACTATTAAAACTGCAGTTTATTGGTGAATCGACGAATCAATCATTGATTAGCCAGGTTGCCAAAAAGTTTGCGATCGAATTGAACATTTTGCAAGGCAACATTAAGCAAACGCAAGCAGGTCCGTATGGTTCATTATACGTTCATATCACAGGTGATGATCAGCTCGTTGATGAAGCAATTACTTATATTCAATCGACCACCGTGAAAGTGGAGGTGATCAAGCATGGCTGAGTTATTTCCAAATGTTGATTGGCTTGATTTAGTTGTAGCAAGTGGTGAAACACTATATATGACGATCATTGCTATGATTGGGACATTAATTCTTGGGTTAATTTTGGGGCTTATCCTTTATTTGACATCACCAGATGGACTATGGGAAAATAAACAGCTTCATTTTATTGTTGCTGCAATTGTCAATATTTTTAGAGCAATCCCATTTGCAATTTTAATTATTTTACTATTGCCATTTACAACATTTTTATTTGGAACATTTAGAGGATCAAACGCAGCCTTACCAGCACTTATCATTGGAGCAGCTCCTTTTTATGCTCGCTTAGTTGAGATCGCATTGAGGGAAGTTGATAAGGGTGTGATTGAAGCAGCTGAGTCGATGGGGGCAAAAGTATCAACAATTATTTTTAAAGTACTCTTGAAGGAAGCAATGCCTGCCCTCGTGTCAGGCATCACAGTAACGACGATTGCCTTAATTGGCTATACCGCAGTTGCTGGGATGATTGGTGCAGGTGGCTTAGGTGACTATGCTTATTATTATGGCTTTACGAGACGTGATTTTGATATCGTCTTTGTTTGTACAGTGTTAATTATTATTATCGTTTTCGTTTTTCAATTAATTGGTGATCTGATTACCAACAAAATTGACAAACGTTAATATAAAAAAACAATAAGGGGAGATAACAATGAGAAAAAGATTATTAGCAATTATTTTTATCGTCGCAAGTCTATTTTTAGTTGCATGTGGTGGGGATTCAGCTTCAGATGCTGAGAGTGAGAGTAATGTGATCAAAGTTGGGGCAACAAGTGTGCCACACGGTGAGATTCTTGAAGAGGTAACCGATCTTTTAGCAGAAGAAGGTATTGAGCTTGTGATTGAAACATATACAGATTATGCTTTACCGAACGAAGACCTATCACGTGGTGAATTGGATGCGAACTTCTTCCAACACGGACCCTATTTAACGAAAGAAATTAATGAAAAAGGCTATGATCTGGTTGATCTAGGTGGGATCCATATCGAACCAATTGGCGTTTATTCAAAAGAAATCTCAAGTATTGATGAGATTGTGCCAGGAACTGAAGTAATTATTAGTCGAAGTGAACCAGATCATGGCCGAATTTTATCATTGTTTGAAGCAAATGGTTTTATTACCCTAGCTGAAGATGCTGAGAAAACAACTGCGACTATCGCTGATATTGTTGATAATCCATACGATTTAGTATTTTCACCTGATGTGAATCCAGAATTTTTAGTTGAAGCATACGAGAATGAAACTGACAAATTAATTGCGATTAATGCCAACTATGCAATTGAAGCAGATCTATCTCCAGCTAAAGATGCGTTATTTTTTGAAGGTGATGATTCTCAGTATGTTAATATCGTCGTTGCCCGTGCAGAAGATAAAGATAATGAAAACTTGAAAAAACTTGTTGAAATTTTACAATCTAGTGATGTAGCTGACTTTATTAATGATCAATATAGTGGAGAAATTATCCCTACAGGTGATAGTAACTAAATCTAGGCGTGCTCAATTAACTTATGTGATTGAGAATAACAGAACAAATTATCAAAGCCCCTTTAGCTTATTGAAGGGGCTTTTTAGTTCGCGAAAATGTTTTCGCAATTTTTGCGCAATTCACTTCGCCTTTAGTACGAGATTATGTTAAGATAGTGACACAAAAACTTTCTATACGATTCGGTGTGGAAAGAGGTTTAGTCTCAGTTGTTAATCTTGATATTAGATTTTAAATAGTATAAGATTGTAATGAGAATAAACTAGGAATGGTAGTAATTGCCGTTCCTTTCAATAAAAAATTTTATTTGGAGGTATAGCTGATGGCAGGATCAACTTTAGAGATTAAAGATCTTCATGTAGAAATTGAAGGTAAAGAAATATTAAAAGGGGTAAACTTAACGGTTAAAGGTGGCGAATTCCATGCAATTATGGGACCTAACGGAACTGGAAAATCGACACTTGCATCGGCAATTATGGGACACCCTAACTATGAAGTAACAAAAGGCTCAATCCTAATGGACGGAGAAGATGTGTTAGAAATGGAAGTTGATGAGCGAGCAAAAGCTGGCTTATTTTTAGGGATGCAATATCCAAGTGAAATTAGTGGTGTAACGACGTCTGAGTTTTTACGTTCAGCAATCAATGCACACCGTGAAGAAGGCGATGAAATTCCATTAATGAAGTTCATCAAAGAGATGGATCAAACAATGGACTTTTTAGATATCGATACAAATATGGCGCAACGTTATTTAAATGAAGGGTTCTCAGGTGGAGAGAAGAAACGAAATGAAATTCTTCAATTAATGTTGATCAAACCTAAAATTGGTATTTTAGATGAAATTGATTCAGGACTTGATATTGATGCATTGAAGATTGTTTCTAAAGGAATTAATAAACTGAGAAGTGAAGCTTTCGGTTGCTTAATTATTACTCACTATCAACGACTATTAAACTATGTGACACCTGACTATGTTCATGTGATGATGCAAGGACGTGTCGTAAAATCTGGTGGCGCAGAATTAGTTGAGCGTTTAGAGGCTGAAGGCTATGAGTGGATTAAAGAGGAATTAGGAATTGAAGATGAAACAGTTGGTCAAGACGCTTAAAGGAGAGGAGAGATTGTATGTCAGTAGAAATGTTGGCAGGCTACACGACAGATTATATAGAAAAATTTTCACAACAGAATAATGAACCTGATTGGATGAAGACACTTCGAGCTGACGCATTGAAACAAGCAGAAAAGCTTGAGATGCCAAAGCCTGATAAAACAAGAATTACTCGCTGGGACTTTTCGACGTTTTCACATCAAGGAGAGGCTAAAAAAATCTCTGCTCTAGTCGATCTCCCAGATCATATTAAAAAGTTTGTTAATTTGGAAGCAGACGAACAGAATTTAGTGATTTTACGTAATCAATTTAATAGCTATCAAGCTTTATCAGCTGACTTAAAAGACAAAGGGGTTATTTTTACCGATATCTTTACGGCGATGCAAGAGCATCCAGAATTAGTTGAGCAGTATTATATGACTGAAGCGGTCAGTGTAGACGAACACAAATTAACAGCTGTTCATGCGGCACTAATGAATGGTGGAGTTTTCTTATATGTTCCAAAAAATGTTGTGATCGATACACCTGTACAAGCAATTTTTTGGCAAGAAGATCAGGATTTAGCGTTGTTTAACCATGTGATTATCGTTGCAGAAGAAAATAGTCAAGTGACTTATGTTGAAAATTACTTGTCTGATCATCAAGAAACAAAAACAGTTGCAAACGTCGTTGCAGAAGTTTTTGCTAAAGCTAATGCGTCAATTTCATATGGTTCTGTTGATCACTTTGCTTACGGGACAACGGCTTATATTAATCGACGTGGGATGGCTGATCGTGATTCGGAAATTAAATGGGCATTAGGACAGATGAATGATGGCAATACGTTGTCAGAAAACGTGACTCATTTACTTGGTGACAATTCATTCTGCTACGCAAAAGCTGTCTCAGTTGGTCGTGGCGATCAAACGCAAAACTTTACTGCGAAAACAATTAATTATGGTAAAGCGTCAGACGGTCTCATTTTACAACATGGTGTCATGAAAGATCGTGCCACTGCCATTTTCCACGGGATCGGAAAAATTGAACATGGTGCAACAAAATCAAATGCAGAGCAAGAATCCCGTGTCTTAATGTTAAACAAAGATGCACGTGGTGATGCAAACCCAATTTTATTAATTGATGAAGATGATGTAACGGCAGGACACGCGGCCTCAGTTGGTCGGGTTGACCCACTCCATCTTTACTATTTAATGAGTCGTGGGATCTCCCAAAAAGAAGCAGAACGTTTGATTATCCATGGTTTCTTGGCTCCTGTTGTATCGAGTATTCCAATCGAGGCTGTTCGTAAGCAATTAACCGATGTTATTGAAGGGAAAGTTTATTAGAATGGATATTCAGACAATTCGTGCCGATTTTCCGTTATTAGATCAAGAAATCCATGGACATCCATTAGTTTATTTAGATTCAGCTGCAACAGCACAAAAGCCGATTCAAGTGATTGAAGCTGTTAATGGGTACTATCGATTAAATAACGCCAATGTTCATAGAGGTGTGCATACGATTGGTACACGTGCAACCGAGCAATACGAAGGTGCTAGAGACCGTGTTCAGCAGTTTATTAATGCTAAACATCGTGAAGAGATTATTTTCACCAGAGGGACAACAACGGCAATTAATATCGTGGCTATGAGTTATGGTAATCAAAACTTGACTCCTGACGATGAGATTGTGATTACCCAAATGGAACATCATAGTAATATTATTCCTTGGCAGCAACTAAGCAAACGAACAGGTGCAACTTTAAAGTATATCCCAATGGAAGCAGATGGAACGATTTCATTAGCTGAAGTTGAAACAACAATCACATCAAAGACGAAGATTGTTGCAATAACGCATGTGTCTAACGTGTTAGGCACGATCAATCCGATTAAGGAGATTGCAGAAATTGCCCATAAACATGGTGCTGTCCTGTTAGTTGACGGAGCGCAAGGCGTACCGCATCTCAAAGTCGACGTTCAAGACTTAGATTGCGATTTTTATGCTTTTTCAGGTCACAAAATGTGTGCACCAACTGGAATTGGTGTTTTATATGGTAAAAAGTCGTTATTAGAAGCGATGGAACCTGTTGAATTTGGTGGAGAAATGATTGATTTCGTTGATCTCTATGATTCAACCTGGAAAGAGCTCCCGTGGAAATTTGAAGGGGGAACCCCGATTATCGCTGGAGCAGTTGGTCTTAAAGCTGCGATTGATTATTTAGAAGACATCGGTCTTGACCAAATTGCCTTACATGAAAAAGAGCTTGTGGATTATGGACTTGAACAAATTAAAACAATTGAAGGAATCGAAGTATACGGTCCAACAGAACGTGCCGGACTAATTACCTTCAATTTAACCGATGTTCATCCGCATGATACAGCAACCGTTTTAGATACAGAAGGAATTGCGGTTCGTGCTGGTCATCATTGTGCGCAACCATTAATGAAATGGCTTGACGTTACAGCAACAGCACGCGCTAGCTTTTATTTATATAACACAAAGCATGATGTCGATCGTTTTATTGCTGGATTAAAGAAAACAAAGGAGTTTTTCACCAATGTCTTTTAACAACTTAGATAGCTTGTATCGACAGGTTATAATGGATCATTATAAAAACCCTCGAAACCATGGGGCATTACCAGAAAACGCATTAACATTAGAAATGAATAACCCCACTTGTGGTGATCGAATTGAAGTTCACTTAATGATTGAAGACGATCTAATTAAAGACGTCAAGTTTGAGGGGGAGGGGTGTTCAATCAGTTTAGCTTCAGCCTCAATGATGACGGAAGCAATTAAGGGTCAAAAACTTGAGAATGCACTAGCGATGTCTGAAACATTTTCTAAATTAATGCTTGGTGAGATCGATGAGCTATCTGATGAAGATATGGGTGATGCTGAAGCACTTCAAGGGGTTTCGAAATTCCCAGCACGAATTAAGTGCGCAACTTTAGCGTGGAAGGCAATGGAAAAGGCTACAAATCAAGGCGAATAATTTTCCGTGTCTTAAAAAAATAAGGAGGGCTAATCATGGTAAAAAATGTACCTGAGTTTAGTGAATATAAATACGGGTTTCATGATAAAGATGTCTCAATTTTTCGTACCGATAAAGGGTTAGACGAACAAATCGTTAGACAGATTTCTGAAATGAAAAATGAACCGGAATGGATGCTTGAATACCGCTTGAAAGCATTAGAGCATTTTTATAAAAGACCAATGCCACAGTGGGGTGGTGACCTATCTGAACTTGATTTTGATGATTTAACTTATTACGTTAAACCAACAGAAAAGTCAGAGCGTTCATGGGATGAAGTACCAGAAGAGATTAAACGAACTTTTGACCGCTTAGGTATTCCTGAAGCAGAACAAAAATATCTAGCAGGTGTATCTGCACAGTATGAGTCAGAAGTTGTTTACCAAAGTCTTAAAAAAGATCTTGCTGAGTTGGGGATTATATTCCAAGATACAGATTCTGCACTTCAAGAGCACGAGGAATTATTTAAAGAGTATTTTGGGACAGTTGTTCCATACACAGACAATAAGTTTTCTGCATTAAACTCTGCTGTATGGTCTGGAGGTTCATTTATTTATGTACCAAAAGGTGTTAAATCTGATACACCACTACAAGCATATTTCCGAATTAACTCAGAAAACATGGGTCAATTTGAACGGACTTTAATTATTGTTGATGAAGAGGCTTCAGTACATTATGTTGAAGGCTGTACTGCGCCAACTTTCTCATCAAGTTCACTGCATAGTGCTGTCGTTGAAATTATCGTTAAGAAAGACGCTTATTGCCGCTATACAACGATTCAAAACTGGGCAAATAACGTCTATAACTTAGTTACAAAACGTGCAACCGTCCAAGCAAATGGAACGATGGAATGGATTGATGGTAACTTAGGTTCTAAGTTAACAATGAAATATCCGTCAATCATGCTGATGGGTGAAGGTGCTAGAGGAAATACATTATCGATTGCACTTGCAGGTAAAGGCCAAATGCAACACGCAGGTGCGAAAATGTTCCACCTCGCACCAAACACATCATCAACGATCGTGTCAAAATCGATTTCACACAGTGGTGGGAACGTGTCTTACTTGGGACTCGTTCACTTTGGGCGCAAAGCAGATGGTGCACGCGCGAACATTGAATGTGATACGATGATTATGGATAACCAGTCAACATCAGATACGATTCCATATAACGAAATCTTAAATGATAACATTTCACTTGAGCACGAAGCGAAGGTTTCAAAAGTATCAGAAGAACAATTATTCTACTTGATGAGCCGTGGCCTAAATGAAATTGAAGCAACAGAAATGATCGTGATGGGCTTTATCGAGCCATTTACAAAAGAACTCCCAATGGAATATGCCGTTGAGATGAACAGATTGATAAGTTTCGAGATGGAAGGTTCGATCGGATAAAGTTCTGAAACCATTGATATTAAAAGGTTTTCCTTAATCTAAAACTTTAATTTGTTCCTTTGTGCCATGTTGGAACCTATAAATTGATCGATCCAATCGAATAAATTAATGAAAGCCCTTGTCATATTTGTGACGAGGGCTTATTTTTTTTGCGCTGCAATCAAATAAGGGTCATTCACAATGTTATAATTTAGCAAACGAAAGAACAAAAGCAAATGCAAAATAGTACATTATATCTATTAAATTAATGGGTTTTTATCCGATGTTTAGAAAATGAAACGTATGGTGGAATGGTGGGTTATAACTGGGTAACAGAAGATGGGATTACTGGTTGGAATACCATATATGGACTCACACGAGCTATACAAATCGAATTAAATATATATCCTACAGCTGATAACTTTGGTCCCACCACTATGAGTAAATTTCCTGATTTAAGCAGACAAGAAGTAGGTGAAAACCCAACAAACTTAAATTATATTCTTCAGGGCGGTTTTTGGTGTAAAGGATATAACCCTGGTGGATTTACAGGAAACTTTTTTGGTAGTACAGAAAATGCAGTAATAGATTTTCAAAGAGATGTGGGTTTTACACTTGCAGATGGTATTGTAGATGGTAAATTAATGAAGGCAATTCTTAATACAGATGGCTATAGATTATCATCAAGTGGGAGGCCAGTTGTTCGAGCAATTCAACAATTTTTAAATAGAGAATATGGAAAGTATTTCGATTACATTCCCACAAATGGGGTATATGAAAGGCAATCAAATAGAGCATTAATTTATGCACTACAAGTGGAATCTGGATTAGGAAATATCGCCAATGGAAACTTTGGAGATAGTACTATTGCACATTGTCCAACTTTAAGTTTTGGCTACTCAACACCAGGTTTTACTAGAGTACTGCAATCAGCTTTAGCCTGTAATGGATTGCAATATGAAACGCCATTATTTTCAGATAGATACACTTCTGCTATTGAATCTGCAGTGAGGAATTATCAAGAATTTATGACTTTACCAGCAACTGGTGTAGCAGATGTAGCAACTATAAAACAATTATTAACGAGTAATGGATTAACAAGTCGACCAGCTATTGCTTGCGATGCGTCAACAATTATAAATAATACTACTGCAAGGACTTTAGTTAATAACGGTTATGAGGTTATTGGTCGTTACCTAACTGGTACTGTTTCCGGAATTCGATCTAAAGCAATGACGCGAGAGGAGATAGCTATTTTACTCAGTCATAATATAAGAATTTTTCCAATTTTTCAGGATGGGAAGGCGGAAGCTGAATACTTTGTTCCTGGTAAAGGGAGAGACGATGCTTATAAAGCGATTAATGCTGCTAATGAATTAGGATTCAATTCAGGTACAACAATTTACTTTGCGATAGATTTTGATGCCTATAATTATCAAATAACTGATTTAATTTTACCTTATATGCGTGAAATTAAACGTGTTTTTAATGCGTTAGAAGACGATGATGCTCTGCCTAGTTATAAATTAGGAGTGTATGGTCCACGAAATGTATGTATTAGATGTGCAAGTGATCCAGATGTAGGCACTGTTTATAGTTTTGTATCCAATATGTCAACTGGTTTTAGTGGGAATTTAGGTTTTTCTATGCCTGCAAATTGGGCTTTCAGCCAGTTTTATGAAATAGATATCGGAAGGGGAGAAGGATTACTTCGGATTGATAAAAATGATTATTCAGGGAGAGATGCTGGGGCATCAAGTGTTCGACATAATCCAATAGAAACAAATCCTGAGTATGATGTATTATTCTCAGAATGGATTGAAATAGCTAGTTCATTCCCAATAATGGAACGTCGGCCACTCTTATTTACAACAGAATTTACTTTTGATCAGACCTATACAGTTTTTGATAATTTTATGTTTAAAGTTGATGTAACGACATCGACAAACTATTCTTTGCCAGGGGACGACTCTGTTACAATTTCAGTTAAAGATAATGAACCTACGGCATCAATAAAAACAATACTTGGAGATGCGTATGGTGAATTAAGTAAACAGGGCCTCAATATGTTTGAAAAACAACTTAGTGACTTATCTGCTGCTATTGGTAATGGTATACTAGAAGTAAAATTTGATGCATCGGCACCTAGTGAATTAAAAATTAAAGTTTCAATTTTTAATGATGAAATTTCAATAGAAGGTGGTGGAACGACCGATCTCGGTGTAACGGTTACTTATACAATAAAATCAAATCCTTATAATGATGGGCCAGAAGGGGATCTTGAACCGATTATAATAATAGCAGGATTTTCTGTTATAGTTCTTGCTATTACTGCGATTGTTATTCTAGTTGGGGATATTGCTGGAGGTTTAGTAGCGTTAGGGGCTTTGTTTGCAACATTATTAGCATAGAAAGTAATAAAAAGTGTAGGTTTATTATTCACCTACACTTTTTTTATTGTAATTCCTGCATCATTAAGGCACTTCCGAATTTTATTGTTATATTCCAATATTTGTTCTTGGTTTAAAGAATCGGGTACTTTTTTTATAACAAGTCGTTTAATTTCAGATACATAGATAAAAAATCTTTTATCGTCCTCATTTACATAATTTATAGATTTCCAATCAATTTGTTGGACAGTACCATCAAATTCCCTGATGAACTTATCATCATATATTGTCAATTTATAATAAGGATCTAAATAATTAGGATTATTTTGAACCAATCTTTTAGTTTCCATAATCAAGCCATATTTAAAAATATATTGGCTAGAAATCAAATAAACAAATGCTGCTGCTATCATTTTATAAATCCAATAATTTTTAATTAAAAAACTTACACCAACTAAATATATAATAGCAACAAACAATCCTAATAATCTTTTCCTTTTCAAAAAATAAGGTAATGTATTGACCGTATCTTTTTGAAATGTTACTAAATCATTCATATTTAATTTGTAGCATACTTCCATGGTTTCAATCTCCTCAGAAAAATAAATTTAATTTTGATTTGATAATTTGAATTTATATGTAATTAAAAAATGTTATTCTTACTAAAATTAGACTTTATTTTTAACGTAAATTACAAATATTATAAAACTTGCTTAATTACAATTTAAAGTTATTAAATGGTTTTTGTCAAGCTTTTCTCTGTATACACTTAATATATCTAGTATTCATTCAAGAGATTCATATTCAGATTACAGTTAGGTTATAACTTTATGTATAGCTTACGCATAAAATAGTTGCTTACAAGATAATATTGCGACAAATATATAAGCTTTTAACTTTTCATTTGTATTTATCTATAACAAAGACTGTGGAACTTGCCCAATCTTCTAAATTAATTTCAAACACTAGCTTTACATTTGAGTGTTATAATGGTGGGAAATGATGTTCTGAAAAATTGTTAATTAGGACAGGAGTATGCAAATATGCAAGAAAAAATCTTTTTCTATTATACGAGTGATTTACATAGTTATTTTGAGAATTGGCCTAAAATTACCTATTTTCTTCAGCGAAAAATTACTGAACGAAACAAACATAACCAAGACTATTTTTTGTTAGATAATGGCGATCACATCGATCGAGTTAATCCTATATCGGAAGCTTTAAAGGGGAAAGGGAATGTAGAACTCTTAAATAAAGCGAATTATGATGTGATTAATCTCGGGAATAACGAAGGGATCACGCTAACGAAAGAAGAATTAACAAGGCTTTATGCCGATGCAGAATTTAAAATTGCCTGTGCAAATTTATCGTGTCAAGATGGTAGTGATCCGGAGTGGCTTCAACCCTATCAGATTTTAACGACAGACTCTGGTGTGAAAATTGGTGTGATTGGCTTAACCGCACCGTTTGCTGATTTTTATTCACCTTTAGGTTGGCAAATTGATGACCCTCTCGAAACGTTGCGACAATACCTTGCCCAACTAAAAGGAAAAACCGATGCGATTATTTTATTATCTCATTTAGGTGTTGATCCAGATCGAGTAATTGCTGAGCAATATCCTGAAATTGATGTCATCATTGGTGGACATACACATCATTTATTTGAAACAGAAGAAGTTTATGAAGAGGCAATTTTAACAGGGGTTGGCAAGTCAGGCTTTTATGTTGGTGAGGTTTGTTTAACTTGGGATCATCAGCAAAGAAAATTAATCAATAAAACTGCAATTGCTCATCCGATTCCAGATGATCATGTCGATCAAGAAACTGTCGCTTTAATAAAAAAACAACAAGCAGAGTCTGACCTACTGTTAAGTAAAGAAGTCGTTAAGTTAAAAGAACCGCTTGAGGTCGATTGGCATCAAGAAACGTTTCTAATTAAACAATTAACAGAGACTTTGAAAGATTGGACGAAAGCGGATGTTGCGATGTTAAATGCGGGTATTCTGCTTGAAGGTTTTGAACAAGGGGTTGTAACAGAGCGAGATGTCCACCGTATTTGTCCACATCCGATTAATCCATGTGTTGTTAGTGTAACCGGTCAAGAACTCTTGGAAATTGTTCGGGCGGGATTAGCGGAAGCCTATCAACAAATCCAAGTTAAGGGCTACGGTTTTCGAGGGAAAGTGATGGGGGTTTTAGTTTATGCAGGATTGGGTAAAGAAGATCACGAAAATAAGCAGTTTATTGATCAGTTAATCATTAACGGACAGCCATTAGATTTAAACCAGTCTTATCGGTTAGCAACAGCCGATATGTTTACATTTGAACATTTATCGCCGCAAATTTCACGCGCCCAAGTAAAAGAATTTTACTTACCTGAATTTATGAGAGATTTACTCCGCCGAACGTTGAGACAGATTTCAAATAAATGAAGCTAATCTTCAAATTTGTAGAATTGTGTCGATATATAAATTATGAACTTAGTAATTTAACTTAATTATTAATTGAGACGAAGGTTAGGGGACCATTATGAGATTAGTAACGACAAGGGGATTAAGAGAAGGAAATGAATTGGCCAAGCCAATCTATAATGACAAGGGTAGGATTTTAGTACAAAGTCATGTAAAACTAACACGTCCGATTATTAATCGATTACTCGAATTAGGTGTGACGTTTGTTTACATTAAGGATGAATTGTCTGAAGACATCTTAATTCACTCGACGATTTCAGAGCAAGTGAAGGCAGACTCGATTCATACGGTTAAATCTGTTTTTAAATCATTTAAAGATACAGGCTTTAAAAATAATTCCTTTTTATTAGATAAAACAACTCAAAAGATGACGTCTGTGGTTGATCATTTAATTAACCAGATTCAATCAGATGAACAAGTGCTAACACTAATGTCAGATATATTTATTAGTGATGACTATTTATTTGAGCATTCTGTCGATGTGGCGATCTACTCGATTGCGCTAGCTAATGAATTAAAATATTCTAAGAGTGAGATAAGAGAAATTGGCTTAGGTGCTTTGCTTCATGATATAGGTAAAGTGTTTATTCCAGAGGTTATTTTAAAAAAGACGAGTCAATTGACAGAGGGTGAATTTGAGACGATTAAAACGCATCCGGAATTAGGTTTTGAGTATTTAAGAAAAACAGATTTCCCACTTCTTGTTGCGCACTGTGCCTATCAGCATCATGAACGGTTAAATGGATCTGGTTACCCAAGGGGTTTAACAGGCGATAAGATACATAAGTATGGAAAGATTTTAGCGATCACTGACGTATTTGGTGCTGTCACGAGTGACCGAGTCTATCGTGATGTCATGCTTCCACAGGAAGGATTAGAGATTTTATATGGAGGAAGCGGGACATTATTTGATCAAGATATGGTTCGTACGTTCCGTGATAGCATTACGATTTATCCGAATGGTGTGACCGTTGAGCTTAATAACGGTGCACATGCTATTGTTGTAAGACAGAATAAAAAGTTATCAAATCGACCGGTTGTTCGTGTGTTCAGTCACGATAATGAAACAGTCACTCCATATGACCTTGATCTTGCTGAAGAGTTGAACATTACAGTTGTTGGCTATAAAGTATAATCGATGCTTAATTTTATCCCTTCCAGCATATATATAGTCTATGTTGGGAGGGATTGTTGTGTGGCGAACAAAAAGACGATTTGTTGAGACGAAAAAAGATCTATTTGCGCTAACAACAGTTATTTTTTTCTTGATTACATTATTTAGTATTGTTTATGTCAATAATCGTGTCAAGCCAATTTTATTAGAAATTGCAGAAACTCGAAATGAACAGTATGCCAATATGGCAATGGGAATAGCAATTGGAAACCAAATTAATCAGGATTTAGAGTTAGGTGAATTAATTTCATTTCAATATGATCAAAATGGACGGGTCGTCAGCTATCAGGTCAATGCGGCGTTAGAAACTCAGATTCAGCGCAATATCCAACTTCGGGTTGAGCAATTTCTAAAGTTATTGGAACGAGGAGCTATTCTGGATGAGACTGAATTACTGGCCCTTGATTTACGTCAAGCAGAAATAGAGCAGATTCGTCGGCAAGCGAGCTTAATTGAGATTCCGTTAGGCCAAGCGTTAGGTGTGCCGTTATTGGCTAATTTGGGTCCTAAAATTCCGGTTAATTTAGAAGTGATTGGTTTTGTCAATACGAAGGTTGAGACGTTAATTACTGGGATGAAAATTAATAGTGTTCACATTGAACCTGTTGTTCATATAAATGTCGAGATTCGAACAGTTATTCCATTTGGGTCAAGGATAGCTACGATTGATCAATCGATTCCGATTGGTAGTGGTGGATATAGTGGTGAGGTTCCGCTTTATTATAATGCAAATCCAAATGACGGTGTTCCGTTATCGATTCCGCTAGAGTCTGCTGAGTAGTTTTTGTAGAAGTTCCCTAAATGTTCACATAATAGCCTTTGACACTTGAACAACTAACAGATATAATCGATAAATGTCAGAAAAAAATAAATCTTTCGACAATTAACATTATTTATTTTCAAATATTTTAGAGCACTTATATTATATTTTAAAAAAAGAACATCTAAATGCAAAGTTGAGCATCGTGATTTTCGCTCTAGGTAGTTATTTGTGAACCGACATGAAATGAAAATTGTCGGGATATTCTTTTTTGTGTCAAGGGGGAATTTATAGATATGGAGAATAGATCTCAATGGGGTTCGCGTTTGGGTTTTCTTTTAGCAGCGATGGGGTCCGCAATTGGTTTGGGTAACATTTGGCGCTTCCCGGCTGTAGCGTATGAAAATGGTGGGGGTGCTTTTTTTATCCCTTATTTATTTGCGTTATTAACAGCGGGAATACCGATGTTAATTATGGAATTTACGATTGGGCATAAGTATCGGAGTTCGGCTCCACGGGCTTTAAAACGAATCAGTGGTGGGATGGAGTGGATTGGCTGGTGGCAAATTGCCATTTCATTTGTTATTTCAACTTATTATCCTGTTATTGTTGCTTGGGCTAGTATGTATGCTTATTTTTCTTTCTCACAAGCTTGGGGTAATAATCCGGAATCATTTTTTCTTAAAGATTTCTTAAATGGGACAGACCCAGGTGTATTTGGTTCAATTGTACCGAGTGTATTGTACCCAATGATAATCATTTGGATAATTGTTTTTATGATTCTTTTTAGAGGGGTCAATAAGGGAATTGAATTAGCGAATCGAATTTGTATCCCACTCTTACTAATTTGTTTCACTTTGATCGTCATTCGTGCGGTCACTTTACCAGGTGCGTTAACGGGATTAGATGCATTTTTTGCGCCAGATTGGTCGATGATTATGAATGGATCCGTATGGGTTTCAGCTTACTCACAAATTTTCTTTAGTTTATCAATTGGTTTTGCAATTATGGTTACATTCTCATCTTATTTACCTGAAAAATCAGATATTACCAACAATGCTTTTATTACTGGTTTTTCTAATTCGTCATTTGAGTTGTTATCAGGGATTGGCGTTTTTGCAGCCCTCGGTTTCATGGCAGCACAAACTGGTCAAGAGGTTTCGGAAGTCGTTGAAGGTGGAATTGGCTTGGCATTTATGGTTTTTCCTGAAATCGTTAGTCAAATGCCTGCATCAAGTCTGTTTGGATTTCTGTTTTTTTGCCTCGCTTGTATTAGCGGGCATGTCGTCAATGGTTTCGATCTCTGAAACATATATTGCAGGACTACAGGAGAAATTTAATATCTCACGTCGCACTTCAGTAGTGATCGGTGTTGGGCTAGCTTCAGTTGTCTCACTCTTATTTGCAACACAAGGTGGTTTAGTTTTACTCGATACAGTTGATTACTTTATTAATAATTACGGAATTGCTTTAGTTGGCTTAGTCGAAGTTGTTGGTATCGCATGGTTTGCTCGCGAACTTAAGAATCTTCAAGCACATGCAGATAGTGTGTCAGATATTATGCTTGGTTCGTGGTGGAAGTTCTCTTTACGTTTTATCACACCACTGATACTTGGCTATATGATGATTCAAAATTTACGAACAGATATGACAAGTGACTATAGTGGCTATCCAAGGGAATTCTTGTTTAACTTTGGCTGGATGGTTGCAATAGGTGCGTTGATATTTGGTGTGTTTATTACGATGAAAAAATGGCCAAATGAAAAGTAGTTAGAAGGAGCGAAAAACGATGTCAGTTTCAGCAATCGTCATGATGATTATTGGAATGTTAATTATTTGGGGTGGGTTAGCTGTTAGTGTGATCCACGCATTTAAGTCAAGTAAATAAGCTAGTCAGTAAAATAAGCGTTGTTCATCTAACATCTAACAACGCTTATTTTTGTTGCTCTGCTCTTTTTAATGAAGGAAAAGGGTCAAATGCCCATTGATTTTCACCATTATCTTTATACATGCCGTAATGAAGGTGTGGAGGAAACTTGCCTGATGTCCCTGGAGGTCCGTACCCAGTTGATCCAACATAACCAATGACTTGTCCAGGCTCGACAATATCACCTATATTTAAATCAGCTTCAAAACCATGTAAATGAGCATAGTAGTGATAAATATTATCTAGATCACGAATACCGATTCGCCAGCCACCATATCGATTCCAGCCTTTGATTTCAATTGTGCCGTAAGTCGGTGCTCTTACAGGTGTACCATAACCGGCAAAAATATCTGTTCCTTCATGAATTCTTCGTCCACCAAATCCACGTGCGTCTCCCCACGTACTTCTGTAACTGTAATTAAAATGTTTCGGCACAGGGAAGGCTCGCTCATCAAGTGCTGTCGTTCGATACGTCTGATAAATCTTTGCGTTTTGTTTAATTGTTTTTACCGCTAATGGACGTTGGTAATAATCCCACAAAGCTTGTTGGATATTGAGCTCGTTTAAACCATACGATGATAAATAATCAGCGATTGTATAGAGTTGATCTTCTGGGTTATCTGGATCGGCTAAGCCATCGCCATTTCCATCTTTGCCAATTCCGTGATGAAGATTGATGGCGGTTTCTGATTGGTGCTGATCAATATTCGTGATCCCAAACCACTGATGCTCAGGCAACGTAATTGAGATCGGTCGCTTATCTTGATGAATTTGTCGTTCATATTGATCGATCGCAGCTAAATAATACCATGGGATTTGCGAAATTGCTTCAGTTTTTCGATAGAGTGCTTCTCTTTCAGTGTCTAAATCAAGTGCTTCATCAGCTAAAGTAGAGAGAGTTAATAATTGAAACGTCAGTAAAAAACAAAGCATCACTTTAATCATCGATACGACCTCATTTTATAAAGTTAATACATTTAATATGGTCAAAAAAACTGGAATCATAACTACCAGTTTGAACCAACCAGTTTTTGAGAACTTCGACTGTTGAAGTTTGTGACTCTGTGCTAAAATAGAAACAAACATGTATTATCCTGTTATAATTTAATGATGACTAGGATTATTTATAAAAGGGGTATCGTCAGATGATAGAAGAAGTAGTCGTAGAAGGTCAAGTTTATCAATTGGTTGAAAATTATAAAAGTGGTTTTGACAAAAAAGTATTTACGGAAAGGTATAGTGATATTTTAGCAAAGTATGATTTCATTGTTGGTGATTGGGGTTATGACCAATTAAGGCTAAAAGGTTTTTTTGATGACCAAAATCCTAAGGCAACATTTGATACGAAGGTAGCAGCAATTGATGATTACTTATTAGAGTATTGTAATTTCGGCTGTGCCTACTTTATCGTCAAACGAATTGTTAAGTAATTAAAAAAACGCTTAGTTTTCACTTTAGATTCAGTGAAGGGCTAAGCGTTTTGTTTACATTAATCAACTTCTTCATCATTTGCGAAACTATGTGCGAGTCGACTTGATGCAGCTGCAGCAATCGCGCCGATAATATCATCAAGGAATGTGTTGCACTTTCCAGTTGATTTATCATTGAGATCCTGTAAAATCCCAGGTTTCTGTTTATCGACATAGCCATAATTGGTGAAGCCGATTGATCCATAGACGTTGACGATTGATAAAGCGATAATCTCATCAATGCCATATAATCCTTCGTCAGTAAAAATTGTCTCTTGAAGTGGGGAATCTAATTTCCCTTGTTCAGCAAGGACGTCAAGTTGAATCCCAGTGATGACGGCATTTTGCACTTCACGCTTACTTAAGACGCGATCGACATGCTTAATACACTTTTCTAATGTTAATGATTCTTGGTATGGTGACTGAAGATAATGGACTAGTTCTCCGATATCTTTAAGTGTGACACCACGTTCTTTAATCCATTCATGTGCTTTTCTTTCTAGAGCTGTTTTTGGTTTTTCTTCTGACATGTAACATCACCCCGTCTGCAAATTATTTAGTCATATTCTAACGAAAATTATTGCTTTATACAAATCATTACTTAGTGTTTGTGGATGTTCTTACTATAACCGATCATATCACTAATCAAACAAAAAAGATATTGAAAGGATTGCAAGACACGTTTATAATGGTTGGAAAGGAATTTTCACTTTTTTCTGAAATTTACGTTAATTTATCTTGAATCAATCAGAATTAAGATGTATAATGTCCACTATGAACAAACATTTGTGCATTATGAGAGAACAAAAAGGGGAGGCATTGAAATGGATACGGTGAAAATAGGCTTGTGTGGACTAGGGACGGTTGGAACGGGTGTTGTGAAAGTGTTACAAGGACACCAAGAAAGAATCCAACATATCTTAGGTTGTAAAATTGAAATTGAAAAGGTTTTAGCAAATGATATTTCTAAAGCAAGAGATGTTGAGATTGATCCAAATTGGTTAACGACAGATCCATCTGACCTCGTCGATCATGATGAGATTGACGTGATTGTTGAAGTAATGGGTGGAATCGAGGAAACTTATAAAATCCTAGAACGTGCATTAAAAAATAAAAAGCACGTTGTCACTGCTAATAAGGATTTAATGGCATTGCACGGTCAAAAATTACTTCAAATCGCAAAAGAGAATCAGTGTGATATTCAGTATGATGCAAGTATCGCTGGTGGTATTCCAATTGTTCGAACATTAGTTGATGGCTTGGCTTCTGATCATATTGAAAAAGTGATGGGGATTGTCAATGGTACGACAAACTTTATTATGACAAAGATGACGAAGGAAGGTTTAGACTTTGATGTTGTCTTAAAAGAAGCTCAAAAATTAGGCTTTGCTGAAGCAGATCCAAGTGCAGATGTTGATGGGCTTGATGCTGCTCGTAAGATGGTTCTATTAGCTAATTTAGCATTTAAAATGGAATTAAATCTTGATGATGTAAAAGTGAAAGGAATTCGACAAGTTACCCAAGAAGATATTAATTTTGCTGATAATTTGGGCTATACAATAAAATTAATCGGGATTGCTTCAATGGATGACTATAAAGCTGAAGTGACTGTTGAACCAACACTTTTACCGAAGGATCACCCATTAGCGCTCGTTAATGATGAATTCAACGCCGTTTTCGTTCACGGTGAAGCAGTAGGTGAAACAATGTTCTATGGACCGGGAGCTGGTAGTTTACCAACAGCAACAGCGGTCGTATCAGACTTAATGGAAGTCATTCGTCATTTACGCTTGGGAATCAGTGGGAAATCATATGTTGAACCACAATTCAAACGACAATTAAAGGCTGATCATGAAAAATTCTCACGCCATTTTATCCGTTTAGACGTTGAAGATGAGGCTGGAGCTTTTCAGGAGATTACGAACGTTTTCTCCGAGAATAATGTAAGCTTTGCGAAAATTTTACAATTACCAGCCAAAGAAAAGGGCAGAGCAGAAATAGTTATGGTCACACACCATATCAGTCAAGAACAATTACTAAAAAGTATGCAATCTTTAGAAAAACTAACAGTAGTCAAACGACTAATTAGTCATTATCGAGTTGATGGGGAGGAATAATTGATGGCATGGCAAGGACTTTTACAAGAATATAAAGAATTTTTACCGATAACTGAGAATACACCAATGATTAGCTTACATGAAGGGAATACACCATTAATCAAATTAGAAAAAATCTCTGAAAAATATGGGATTGAAGCCTATGCAAAAGTAGAGGGAATTAATCCAACTGGCTCATTTAAAGATCGTGGCATGGTCATGGCAATTGCAAAAGCAATTGAAGATGGGGCGAAAACAGTCATTTGTGCGTCAACTGGTAATACGTCTGCCTCAGCTTCTGCCTATGCGGCAAGAGCTGGATTAAGATCAATTATTATTATCCCAGAAGGTAAAATTGCTCAAGGGAAACTTGCTCAAGCAGTTATGTATGGTGCAGAAACTTATTCAATTGAAGGAAACTTTGATGATGCCTTAAGAATGGTACGTAAATTAGGTGAACGAGACGATATTACCCTTGTGAACTCTGTTAATCCATATCGAATTGAAGGGCAAAAAACGGCTGCTTTTGAAGTTTGTGACGCACTTGGAACAGCTCCTGACTATTTATTCATTCCAGTCGGTAATGCTGGTAATATAACAGCTTATTGGAAAGGATTCAAAGAGTATCACGAGCTGAAACGAACAGGCTTACCGAAAATGATGGGGTACGAGGCAAGTGGCTCAGCTGCAATTGTCAACGATCGAGTAATTGAAAATCCTGAAACAGTCGGAACGGCAATCCGGATCGGAAATCCTGCAAGTTGGAAACAAGCAGTGGCTGCTCGTGATGAATCAGGTGGGGTTATCGATGAAATTACCGATGATCAGATGATTGCCGCCTACCAATGGCTTGCTGAAAATGAAGGGATATTCGCAGAACCAGCTTCTAACTCATCAATTGCTGGATTGTTTAAGGCATTAGAAGCGGGGCAAGTGAAAAAAGGTGCAAAAGTTGTTTGTGTCTTAACAGGAAATGGGCTAAAAGATCCAGATACTGCGATTGAGTACAGTACCATTAAACCAACTGTCTTGCCAAACGATGATGACGTTGTGATTCGGGAAATTGTAGGTCGTGACTCACAATGACTTTTATGATTAAAGTGCCAGCCACTACTGCAAATATAGGGGCTGGCTTTGATTCAATTGGGATTGCACTAAATTTGTATTTAACATTGAAAGTGACCGAGGCAGATAGACTGGAATTTGTTCTACTGTCAGATCAATTGGAAGGATTGCCAACCGATGAATCGAATTTTATATATCAGATTGCTAAAAGAATAGCAGAGAGGTATCAAGTCGATATTTTACCGCCATGTCGGATTGAAATGACAAGTGAGATTCCATTCGCGAGGGGACTTGGCAGTAGTGCGACAGCGATTGTTGCAGGAATCGAGCTTGCCAATCAATTGTTGCAATTAAACTTAACAGCTGATGAAAAAGTGTTACTTGCAACTGAGATCGAAGGGCACCCCGATAATGTTGCGCCTGCTGTTTTAGGTGGTTGTGTGATCGGTCATTATGATCAGACGCTTGAAACGATTCGTGTTCCAATTGAAGATTTAAGTTTTGTGACGATCATTCCTGACTTTGAATTAAAAACAAGTGATGCACGAGAAATTTTACCAAAACAATTTACTCATAGTGAGAGTGTAAGAGCAAGTAGTGTTGCCAATGTTAGTGTTGCAGCAATCTGCCAACAAAATTGGCCGGTGTTAGGAAAGTTGATGAAAAAAGATCTGTTTCATCAACCTTATCGAAAAGCATTAATTCCTCATTACACTCAAATTGAAGCTGCTTTAGCAGATAACGTTTATGGGCTATATTTAAGTGGTGCTGGGCCGACAATGATTGCTCTAGCAAGTCACGAACAAGCAAACAAACATCTTGATCAATGGAAGAAAGCTTTTCCACGATTAGAATGGAAAGTGCTTGAGGCTGTCAATCAAGGCGTATCGGTAAAATAAACAGTTGAATAAATCGAACAAAAAAGACTACTTTAGCAAAATTAAAGTAGTCTTTTTGGCTTATTCATTTTAAAGTGCTTGTTTTACAACTTACACAATTTGTTCTATTTCACGTACGCCAGGTACTTCTGATACGAGGGCGCGCTCAATTCCTGCTTTAAGTGTTAACGTTGAGCTCGGGCAGTTCCCACATGCTCCGAGTAAACGGAGACGTACAATTCCTTGATCGATATCAACTAGTTCTACATCGCCACCGTCACGCAGTAAGAATGGACGTAATCTCTTTAAAACTTCTTGGACTTGTTCTTGCATCATCCATCTACTCCTTTCTGTCTTGCTTTTTTAATTATACCATTTATTTTGAGAATTAAGAAGTGATCAAGATTATTTCTCGGGAAATAATTTGCTCGATCTAAATCTAATGAATTAGGTTTTTCTGTTGTTTGAGCGGTGAATTTGAATTAATAGTTCCTTTTACGTATACTGTAAGATAAGAATGATGAGGAGGGTAAAGATTGATGGTTCTCCAAATTACTCAACAAGCCAAAGATCGTATGATTGAAATGTTAAACTATGAAGAAAATGATCGTCTCAGGCTTCGCTTAGGTGTGAATGATGAGGGATGTAATGGATTATCATACTCACTAAGATTCGATGAGGAATTTGATCAACGGGTTGATTATTTAACTGATATAAATATGATTCCAGTAACGGTTAAAAAAGTAGATATTGATATTGTCACCGGCACAATAATTGATTTTAAACAGAATATGATGGGTGGCGGATTTACCGTCGACAATCCCAACACAGTCAATTCATGTGGATGTGATTCTGCAGCAAAAGCAGAAGATCGAGAAAGTGTACCGGAAAACTGCTGATTTATCTGAATAACGTTTGGGAATTTTTCGGAAAAGAATTTAACTGAATGAAAAAGCTTCTTCGGACGATAAGGCTTAGTTCTTATCGAAACGAAGAAGCTTTTTATTATTTATCTTATCTTAAGATCAAAAAACTAGCTCTGATTGTAGTCGACGAAAAATAATTAGGCGATTAGAGGTAATTTAAGATAAATTATAAAGAGTTGTGTTACATTTAGAATGGAGCAAACAGTGGTGAGTGTAAAACACATAAATAGAAAGTAGGTTGATATATATGAGTAATGATTTAACAAACCAAATGTGGAAGGACTTTATGAAGGTTAATCCAAATGCACCGAAAAGTTATGAAGCATGGGCATTTGGTGATTCTAAGGAAATGGCAGATGAACTTGCTGAATTGGTTGTGAAAGGTATTAAAACAGCTACAGCTTCTAATTAT
The DNA here is from genome assembly GCA_012838505.1 of Bacilli bacterium. Classification (GTDB taxonomy): domain Bacteria; phylum Bacillota; class Bacilli; order Bacillales; family Amphibacillaceae; genus Amphibacillus. Next base: position 24,791 of record DUPD01000006.1, read on the forward strand.
TCACTGTATGAAGAAAATGAACCCTTACCGTATGTTGGTCTGCACAACATTGTTCTCGATGGCGACGGTCAAGCCGTTGCGATTGTCAAAACGACTTCTGTTGAAATTATTCCATTTGATGAAGTATCCGAAGAACACGCTTATTTAGAAGGTGAAGGCGACCGAACCTTGAAGTATTGGCGAGATGTACATGAAGCCTTTTTTACGAAAGAGCTTAGAGAGGTTGACCAGGATTTCCATAATAAAATACCAGTTGTATGTGAAAGATTTGAGATATTATATAAAAATTAGGATATAAATATTTACAAGGGAAATTGCTGAAAATCATTAGAACGTGATCGTTCTGAATTCTTAAACCTGAAAAAAGAGCCTCCATCACTGGAAGCTCTTTATCTGGATTAGTTATCAAACATATCCGTTGAGTGTCGGGGTTGTAGGCGTGCGCTAGGTTCGTAATGAGCGATTGCGTTATTGATTGCCGTTGGGCCTTCACCAAATCCTGTTGCAATCAGATTAACTTTACCTGGATACGTACAAATATCTCCGGCTGCGTAAATCCCTTCAATATTCGTTTCCATCTTAGAATTGACGACAATACTATTTTTTTCAATCTCTAGACCCCAATCTTTAATCGGGCCAAGTTTTGAAATAAAACCATAGTTACAAATTACTGCATCAACATCAATTGTTTCAATCCGATCGCCTCGTACTTCTTTGACGACGACTTGCTCAATTGTGTCCTCACCAATTAATTGGTCTGGGACAAACGGTGTTAAAATGTTGACACTTGATTCGGTTAGTTTTTTGACGCTATGTTCATGAGCGCGGAACTGATCACGCCTATGAATCAATGTCACTTCTTTTGCGATTGGCTCAAGCATCAGTGCCCAGTCAACAGCTGAGTCACCGCCACCAAATAGAGCAATCCGTTTATCCTTAAACTGGTTCATTTGATCAACATAATAATGCAAGTTACGATTTTCAAATGCTTCGGCTTCTTTTAAGTTTAATTTTCTTGGTTGAAAAGCGCCATTACCAGCTGTAATAATAATTGTTTTAGAGAGATGTGTGCCTTTGTTCGTTGTCAGTTCAAAGGTGCCATCTTCTAATCGCTCGACTTGCTCGACTGCTTCTCCAAGACAAAAAGTAGGATCGAACATATTTAATTGCTCTTCAAGATTGTCAATCAATTGTTGAGCGCCTACTTTGGGGAAACCTGCAATATCGTATATATTTTTTTCGGGGTAAAGGGCGCTTAATTGACCGCCGATATGTGGCAAGCTTTCAATAATTTTGACACTTGCTTGTCGTAAGCCACCATAGAAAGCGGTAAATAAGCCAACTGGGCCTGCCCCAATAATTGTTACATCATATAATTTACGTTCGACCATTTTTTCATCCTTCCTCTTTGCTAACATAACTAAGCATTATTCTAACACACTTTTGCTAAGAATCACTTTAAAAAGTCCTAGCCTAACTGTGCCTTTCTTTTGGGTAAAATTTGGATTGAAAAAAAACCTTAAAACCGATAAGATAAATATGACAATATTGTGACAGAAAAGATTTGATCAGTCGTAGAGGAGGGTTTAGTATGGCCCCGATAAAAGTCGTTATACTAGGTGCAGGTTATGCGGGATTAACCGCAGTTATGAAGTTACAAAAACAAAAGGCAAGTCAACCAATTGAACTGACGTTAATTAATAAAAACCAGTATCATTATCAAACGATCTGGTTACATCGAAATGCGGTTGGTTCTCACTCTGTTGAAGATTCCACTTTTGATTTGCGAGAATTGCTTGATTTAAGTAAAGTGAATCTAGTTCAAGAAACCGTGACGAGTCTTGATCCGAATCTACAAATTGTAAAAACGGAACAAGGATCGTACCGGTATGATTATTTATTTGTTGGCTTAGGTTCTGTGATCGATTCGTTTCAAATTCCAGGTTTAAGTGAGCATGCGTGTTCAATCACGACACTAGAACGGGCGACACAATTGTATGAGCGAATGTTGACGATGTTAGATCACTATCGTCAAACTGCGATGAATCGAGAACTTCAAGTTGTCATTGGTGGTGGAGGTTTTACCGGGGTTGTCCTCCTAGGGGAGTTAACTGAACGCTTACCGCTGATCTGTGCGGAAAAAGGCATTGATCGAAAAAAAATTAAATTGCTTTCGATAGAACATGAATCAACGGTTTTACCTGAGTTTGACTTGGAGCTTGGTGAATATGCAATGCAACAGTTGGAAGCTCGGGGTGTTGAGTTCCGCTTAAAGACGAAAATAAAATCACTAACAGAAAAAAGTTTAAAAATTGAACAATCAGGAATTGTTGAAGATATTCCGGTTGATCTATTTGTTTGGACTGCGGGGGTTAAAGGTCATCCTCTAATTGAACAAGCAAACTTTAAAACGACGCTTGGGCGTGTCGAAGTAGAGGCTGATTTAACAGCGCCTGGGTATTCAAATATCTTCCTAATCGGTGATGTGGCAATCGTGAGAGATCAAACTGGTCGTGCTTACTTACCGAATGCTGACATCGCGATTCAAAAGGCTAAAACTGCTGTCGACAATTTGCTAATTAAATTATCTGGCTCGGATCAGACGAAAGCTTTTCAATTTAAAAATCGAGGAACAATCGCATCAATTGGTGCAAAAGATGCGATTGGTGTGACGGCAAAAGGTCAGAAAATTTTTGGCCGTGCTGTTGCACTTTTAAAGAAGTTAGCTGATTATCAATTTTTATATCAAATTGGTGGTTGGAAGTTAGTTCGGATGCAATTAAGGAAAAGAAAACAAGTATAGATTTAGTTAATTTTGGTTATCCTGTCCAATTAGGATGGTGACTGAAATGAAAAAAATGATTTATTACTTTTTATTCGTGAGTGTCGTTATTTTTGCTGGCTTAACAACTGTTAGCGCAATTTCTAATATTCAATTTGTTGATATTTATCCAAACAATCAGCTAACAAGTTCGCCAACAAGTGGGCACTATCAAGTGCGTTCGATCAATTTTGATTATAAAACTGAAGCGATCGCAGCTTTTAAATCAAATGGAAATGATCAATTCGTTGAAGTTTAGTTTTTAACAATGAAAAAGCAATGCTAAGGTGGTTTGATACCGAACTTTAACATTGCTTTTATTTTGAGCTAAAAAAGTGGATAAGCGAGGAAGGCTAGAGCAATTCCGGTTAAGCCGCCGAAGAAAACTTCAATTGGTTGATGACCAAGTAATTCTTTTAGTTCCTGCTTTTTTTCAAATTCTTTTTTCTTTGACCACACTTTTGCTTCTTCAACAAAGTACTGGAAATCCTTGACTAACATATTTAAGACGATTGCTTGTTCTCCAGCTTGTCGTCTAATTCCAGTAGCATCAAACATAATAATGATACTAAATACACAAGACACCGCAAAAATTCCTGACGATATTCCGTGCTCAATTCCTACACCTGTTGTTACAGCGGCAACTGCAGCTGAGTGGCTACTAGGCATACCACCTGTACTAAATGCAAGACCAGGTTTGAATTCTTTTGTTGCAATATAATGGATTGGTACTTTAATCCCTTGAGCAAAAAGAATCGCAAACAGGGCGATCATTAATGGGAAATTTTCAAACAGAGCCACTCTTGACACATCCTTTCAATCACAAATCAAATGCTATCGATTATTATAGCACAATTATTTTATCGAAGTCATTTCGGATCAGTTAAATTTTTGCCTTTAAACGTGACGAAATAACAGGGAACCTTTTCTGATAGCGTTGGAATACAAATGCTGCGACTAGTGCTAAACCAAAATCTTTAATCAGAAAAGGGAGCATTGATAGCCAGGCTGATAAATAACGAAGCTCGAGTCCGAGCCACGTGTTCATCGCGAGGTACATATAACTAATCCCTATTATGTAATTAACCCCTACACCGATTAAGCAAACATATATTGTTGATTTTTGTGTCGTAATCGCTTTGCGTTCTGTTAAAAATCCACTCACATAAGCAACAAAAACAAATGATAATAAGAAACCACCAGTATAATTAATCAGGACAAATAATCCACCTTGCATTTGGGCAAAGACAGGGATACCGATTACACCTAGTAAAAGATAGCCGATCATTGATAATGTACCGATTCGTTTTCCGAGCAATAAACCGGCTAGGATACTGAAAAAAGTTTGTAATGAGAGTGGTACAGATACCCCAGCAATCGGGATTGAGAGAAATGGTAACCAGGAAGTTAGATTTGCACCGATTGCCATCAAACAAATAAAAATCGCGCTATAGCATAGTTCAACAGTAGAAATTTTCATAATTATAGTTTATCTCCTTTAATGTTAACTCATTTTTATTTTGGTTAACAATTTGTTTTTTTATAAGAGTTTGTCAACAGACAAACTCTTGGTGATTAATTCATAATTGCTGTATCTAAAGCCACTTCAATCATTTCGTTAAATGTTGTTTGGCGTTCTTTTGCAGATGTTTCTTCACCAGTTAACACGTGATCAGAAACGGTCAAGATCGCTAGTGCTTGGCGATTGAATTTTGCCGCTAAAGTATAAAGAGCGGTTGCTTCCATTTCCACGCCCAATACTTGATAGTCAGCTAATTTACCGAGTAGTTCTAATCCGTTATCTCGATAGAAGCTATCGCTTGTAAAGACGTTTCCTACGCGTAATTTAAGCTTCTTCTCAGTACCGACTTGGAAAGCATTTTTAAGTAAATTAAAATCAGCAAGTGGGGCAAAGTCAATGCCACCAAAGACCATCCGGTTAACTTGTGAATCTGTTGTCGCACCTTGGGCTAAAATAACATCGCGTACCTTAACGTCTTTTTGAATCGCGCCACATGTACCGACGCGAATCAGTTTTTGAACATCATATTCTTGAATCAGTTCGTTGACATAAATAGAGATCGATGGAATCCCCATACCCGTTCCTTGAACTGAAATACGTTCATTTTTATATGTCCCAGTGTAACCGAGCATGCCGCGCACTTCGTTATAGCAGGTCGGATTTTCTAGAAAATTCTCAGCAATGTACTTTGCGCGCAGTGGATCACCAGGTAATAAAATTTTATCAGCAATCTCACCCTGTTTTGCATCTATATGTGTGCTCAATTGTTTGCCCCCAATCCAGTTTTATAATTCAAATTTATCACAATCTTTTCGTGATTACAAATTGATCGAAAATCATAAAAAAGAGATTCAATAAGATATTTTAACTAAATGGTGCATTATCTTAACATTTTAGTTCATTCCATGCTAATATTAGTATATAATAGTTATAAGTAATCTATTTTTAAATTAAAGTAGATTGTTTATAATGATGATCATAGTTGGGAGGAATAAGAATGAAAGAGCAAACGTTTACAATTACAGATGATACAGGTATTCACGCACGTCCTGCGACGTTGTTAGTGAATAAAGCGGGGCAGTATGAATCTGACGTCCAGATGCATTATAACGGAAAAACAGTAAACTTAAAATCAATTATGGGTGTCATGTCTTTAGGTGTACCTAAAGGAGCAGAAATTAGAGTAACTTGCGATGGTCCAGACGAAGATGAAGCAATCGAAGGCGTCGCAGCTGCTATTCGTGAACAACTAGGAGAATAATAAAAAAGAAAGATCTATCTCACGTGAATAGATCTTTCTTTTTTTGCCTTTATGCTCGTTCGAGCGCAAATCGAAAATATCGAGCGTAACCCCCAAAAAACAAGGATAAGCTGTTTTTATCCCAATTTATGTTCTATTGAGTGCGGCAATGATTTTGTCAACGCCTTCTTTAACATAAGCTGTTGGACTTGCTATATTCAGGCGCATAAAGCCACGGCCTTCCTCACCAAATGTTACGCCATTGTTCAGACCAACCTTTGCTTCTTCGGTCATGAATTTAACTAATTCGCCTTGTGTTAGATTCATTTTTCGGCAGTCAAGCCAAATTAAATAGGTACCCTCTGGCTGAATGACATCAATTTTGTCACAATCAGCAAATGTAGTTTCAATAAGTTGATAGTTCTGCTTAAGTAATTGGATCAAGCCAGCTAGCCATTCATCCCCAAATTGATAAGCTGCTTCTAAGGCGGTAATCCCTAGTGTATTTAGCGAGTTAATCCCATACTTTGAAAGAGCAGCTGAAATTTCAGTGCGTAGTTTTTTGTCGGGTATAACAGCATATGAAACTTGTAGACCAGCTAAATTAAATGTTTTAGTTGGCGAAAAACAAGAGATAATCTGTTCACTAATCGCTGAATCAAGTGATCCAGCCGGGATATGTTTAAATGGCTCATAAATGAGATCTGCATGGATTTCATCAGAAATGATCAATACATCATATTTTTCGGCAAGTGCTAAAATTTTGTTTAATTCTTCTTCTGTCCAAACTCGCCCAACTGGATTGTGAGGACTACAAAAGAGCATCACTTTGACACCTTGCTTGAATTTTTCTTCAAGATCTACAAAGTCAATCGTATAACGCCCATTTTGATAAATAAGCGGATTTGTTACTAATTCACGTTGATGACTTTTTATAATCTGCTGAAATGGATGGTAAACCGGTGTCTGAATTAAAATTTTATCACCTGGATCGGTTTGGGTTAAAATTGTCATATGAATCGTTGGAATCACACCTGGACTATAAAGTAACCAGTCAGGATCGATATCCCAATCATGTTGTTTAACGAGCCACTGTTGAACAGTTTTATTTAGTTGTTCATCGGTTACGGTATAACCAAATATCCCGTGTTCAATGCGTTCCGTCAGTGCTTTCTTGATTGGATCAGCAATTTCCAGATCCATATCAGCCACCCACATTGGCTGGATATCTTCTGATCCAAACACGTTTTTGACAAGATCCCATTTCATTGAACGGGTTCCCTTTCTATTTGGGAAGCTTTCAAAATTATTCATCGTTTATTCAACTCCTCTGACATTTTTTTGATATTGGAGAGTATTATAACATATAAGTAATTTGAGGTGCATGATTTACTCAAGTTGGAGAGATATTAAATATACAGTCTAAGTAAAAATATTGTCGTTTATTTTTAATCTATGTTAGAATATATAATTGTGTATAAAATCATTCGGTAAATCCAGCGATCAACGCGATCGCTATTGATTTGTCAAACAAAAACAGGAGTTGTTATTATGTCGGAAAAATTAACAGAAGGTCAAGTATTAACAGGAAAAGTAACAGGAGTACAACCATACGGAGCATTCGTTGCTTTAAATGATCAAGTTCAAGGACTTGTTCACATTTCTGAGCTAACCCACGGATTTGTCAAAGATATTAATGAGCATATCGCAGTTGGTGATGAAGTTAATGTTAAAATTTTGTCGATTGATGAAGAGAAAAATAAATATTCTCTCTCAATTCGTGCAACGGAGGAAGCGCCAAAGCAACCTCAACAAAGAAAGCAAGCTGCACCTGCACAGCAAGATGAGCCAGGTTTTAATACGTTAAAAGATAAGCTTGGCGAATGGTTAAAGCAATCAGAACAAAATAAATAATTGAAATGTCCAGGTCAGTATTGTTATACTGATCTGGTTTTTCTTTTGATCAGTTTGAGTTCAATTCAATTTTAACCGAGAACGAATTTTTTAATATTCGTAATTTTACAAAATCGCGGATTCTTTTTGCTTTTCAGACTTGCTTTCAAGCCATTATTTAGGTATCTTTAGATTAGACTATTTTTATGGGGGTAATCAGATGACACATATCCGTTTTGAATATGAAAAAGCATTGCCATTTTTTGGTGAACATGAATTAGATTATTTGAAAGAGCCTGTTAAATTAGCGCATGAGATGGTACATAATAAGACAGGTGCTGGGAGTGACTTTTTAGGTTGGGTCGACTTACCAGAGAATTACGACAAAGAGGAATTTGCTCGAATTAAAAAAGCTGCTGAAAAAATTAAGTCAGATTCTGATGTTTTATTAGTGATTGGGATTGGTGGTTCTTATTTAGGTGCACGTGCAGCAATTGATATGTTAAATCATTCATTCTACAATGCACTGTCACAGGACAAACGTAAAACACCACAAATTATTTTTGTCGGTAATAGCATTAGTTCAACTTATACAAAAGACGTTTTTGATCTATTAGAAGGTAAAGATGTTTCAATTAATGTGATTTCAAAAAGTGGAACAACGACGGAACCTGCGATTGCATTCCGAATTTTCCGTAAGTACCTTGAAGAAAAGTATGGTGCTGAAGAAGCGAAGGGGCGAATTTTTGCAACGACTGACCGTGAAAAAGGTGCTTTAAAGACACTTGCAGATGAGCAAGGTTATGAAAGCTTTGTCATCCCTGATGATGTTGGTGGGCGTTACTCTGTGTTAACAGCTGTTGGTTTACTGCCAATCGCAGCAACTGGGGTTGACATAGATGCAATTATGGCTGGTGCACAAAAGGCACAAGCTGAATTAGCTTCACCTAATCTTGAAGAAAACCCTGCATATCAGTATGCAGCAATTCGAAACGTCCTTTATAACAAAGGGAAAACAATTGAAATGTTGATCAACTATGAGCCTGCATTGCAATATTTCTCTGAGTGGTGGAAGCAATTGTTTGGTGAAAGTGAAGGAAAAGATTTCAAAGGTATTTTCCCATCTTCAGCTAACTTCTCAACAGATTTGCACTCATTGGGACAATATGTTCAAGAAGGTCGTCGTGATCTATTTGAAACGGTTTTACATGTTGAAAAACCACGCCATGATTTGACGCTTGAAGAAGAAGCACAAGACCTAGATGGATTAAACTATCTTGCTGGTCAAACGATCGATTTTGTCAATGAAAAAGCATATCAAGGAACGATGCTTGCTCATACAGACGGTCAAGTGCCGAATTTAATTATTCACTTACCAGAATTAGATGCTTATACATTTGGTTACATCGTTTATTTCTTTGAAAAAGCATGTGCGATTAGTGGCTACCTACTTGGGGTTAATCCATTTGATCAGCCGGGTGTTGAAGCATATAAGAAGAATATGTTTGCTTTACTTGGCAAGCCAGGTTTTGAAAAAGAAAAAGCAGAATTAGAAAAACGTCTATAATCATTTGTGAAAAACTCACCTGCGACTTTGGGCGCTCGTGAGTTTTTTTCTGTTCACCATACATTTGTTAGCGAAGTTTTGGTATGATGTCAATAGTTGAAAAGGAGGCACAATAATGACGTTAGAAAATCAAAGTTTTTTATTAGAATTACTCAATACACCATCTCCATCAAGTATGGAAGTTGAGATTCAAAAGAAATGGATCAACTATGTGAAAGGTTTTGCTGATGAAATTTTAACAGATCATGCTGGTAATGCGATTGGTGTTTTAAATAAAGACGCGGATTTCAAAATTCTACTTGCAGGTCATATTGATGAAATTGCGTTAGTCGTTAATCGGATTGATGAAGCTGGGTTTATTTATTTTGATGAAGTCGGCCGAGTCAATCAGAAAGCAGCAATCGGGATGAAGGTTCGGATTCAAGGTTATGGTCAAGAGCTGATCGGTGTGATCGGTGTCAATGCTCAACATCTTGGTGGGATTAAAGGTGATTTTGATTTAACCGATTTATTTATTGATGTTGGGGCTAAATCGAGAGCTGAAGTAGAAAAATTCGTCCAAATTGGTGATTTAATTGTTTATGATCGCAAACCGGAAATTTTAATGGATCGCTATATTTCGGGACGTGGGCTCGATAATCGAACAGGTGCTTTTATCGTTGCGGAAGTTTTACGAAAACTAGCTGATCGTGATTTGAATGTCGGTGTTTATGCGGCTAGCACCGTTAATGAGGAAACGAATATGGGTGGTGCCTATTTTGCAGCAGCTGGAATTGAGCCGACGATGGCATTAGCCTGTGATGTGACATTTGCAACCGATCATCCGAAAGTGAACCGTGAAAAGTATGGGAGCGTGAAATTAGCAGGTGGGCCAGTGATTGCAAAAGGTGCACCGATCAACCGCAAGATTAACCAGTGGTTAGAAAGAACTGCCGAGAAGCTTGATATGGCAATCCAATATGAGCTAACACCGCGCCATACGGGAACAGATGCAGACCGGATGCGATTAACGGGTAAAGGAGTGCCAGTAGCATTAGTTTCCCTGCCATTACGTTATATGCATTCACCAGTTGAAACAGTTAGCATCCAAGATATTGAAGAGGAAATTGATTTGTTAGTTGAATTTATCGCTGATTTAACAGGGAAAGAAAATTTAAATCCATTAGAGGATTGATGGGCGAGATGTAGAGGAGTTATTCTCTGCATCTTTTTTTCGTTTGCGTGCGTTCGCACGTATCGACTGTGCGTTCGCACGCAAATCGAAAATATCGCACGCAAACGTAATATTTCGCACGCAAACGAGATAATATCGCACGCAAACGTAATATTTCGCACACAAACCATAAAACCGAAAAGGTATAAAGGGAATTTTCCGAAAAATATGGGCGTATACCTTTACAAATTCCTAGTTATCTACTATATTATAATTAAATAAATATCGATTGAATCTTCGGGGCAGGGTGTAATTCCCGACCGACGGTAAGCAACATTCGTGTTGTAAGTCCGTGACCCACTTTTTTAGTGGTTGATCTGGTGCGATTCCAGAACCGACAGTTAAAGTCTGGATGGGAGAAGATTAAGAGTGATTTGGCGTATCCATTTATTTCTTGACACCTATTTATCCTAAAGCCCTTATCTGCTTTAGGATTTTTTATTTGGTCAAGAAAATTACTCTCCCTTCATCAAAGTATAGATTTTAATCGATATTTAAAGAGATGAAGGAGGATGTTGATTATGAAAAATCAATCATCAAAATTGTTAAAATTAATTATTTTGTCACTGTTTGGAACGATTTCAATGGTGTTATTATTTTTAAATTTCCCATTGCCGTTTCTACCACCTTATTTAAAAATTGATTTTGGTGAGGTACCGACACTGTTAGCTGCTTTAATTTTCACACCGATGGCAGGGGTGATTGTCCAGATAATTAAAAACTTACTTTATTTATTGTTTACTGGCGCAGCTGATCCAGTCGGTGTTTTTGCAAATTTTGTTGCTGGGATTACGTTTGTGATTCCAATTGCGATGATTTATCACAAATTTAAAGGTAAAAAGAGTCTCGTTTCTGGCTTGATGGCTGGTACGGTGATTATGACGATCGCGATGGGCCTAGTCAATTACTTTGTCCTTTTACCAATCTACAGCACGATTATGGGTTGGGGCGATATGTCGAGTGGTGTTATGCTAAGCACAATTATGGTTGGGGTTGTACCATTTAACTTAATTAAAGGTGTGATGATGTCATTATTATTTGTGCCTCTTTTCGTTAAACTAAAACCATGGATTAAACAAAAACAGGCAAACTTTAATTAAATCATTTTTGAAAGAGCCAGATGATTGAGATCATCTTTGGCTCTTTCTTTATGAAAAAATAGTTTGATTACATAAGCAAATAATTATATACTTATATCCAAATAGATGAGAAAGGGGAATTCCAAATGATTCAAACAACGATTGAAATGGAAAAAGCAGCACTAATCTTAAAATTACTTGGTGATAAAACAAGGCTAACGATGATGAAGTTGATTGAAAATCACGCTTGTTGTGTGTGTGAATTTGTTGAGATCTTCAAGATGAGTCAGCCGTCAATTAGCCAACATTTAAGGAAATTAAAAGATTTAGGCCTAGTTGAAGAAGAAAGAAATAGTCAATGGACATTTTACTCTGTCGATAAATCAAGTGAGTATTATCCATTTATTAAAACAATTCTTGATCAATTACCTAATCAAGATGAGAAAATAAGAGAGCTCGAAGAAAATGGGACACGAATTGAATGTTGTTAGTGCCCATTTATCTGATAACAAAAAAGAGGTGCGAAGATGGCAGATAAACAAACGTCAGAAATTAGTTTTTTTCATAAATTTTTAACGGTCTGGGTGATCGCTTGTATGGGAGTAGGTATTTTAATTGGCAAGTACTTCTCTGTGATCCCAGAGTTTTTAGGGAAATTTGAGTATGCAAGTATTTCAATCCCGACAGCAATCTTGATTTGGATTATGATTTATCCGATGATGATGAAGGTTGATTTTCAAAGTATTAAAAATGTTGGTAAAAATCCAAAAGGTCTTTATTTGACTTGGATCATAAATTGGTTGATTAAGCCATTTACAATGTTTGCAATTTCAAGTTTCTTTTTATTTGTTGTATTTAAGCAACTGATTCCAGTTGACATTGCTGATGGCTATTTAGCTGGGGCTGTTTTACTTGGAGCTGCTCCTTGTACAGCGATGGTTTTTGTTTGGAGCCATTTAACAAAAGGAAATCCAGCGTATACGGTCATTCAAGTTGCAACGAATAACTTGATTATCCTGATTGCATTTATTCCGATTGTGAAATTATTGCTCGGTGTAAGTGATGTGACTGTGCCTTGGGACACACTGATCCTATCTGTCGTCCTGTTTGTAGCAATTCCGTTAGCGGGTGGTATTTTAACGAGAGTGTTCGTCACAAAGCGAAAAGGACCTCATTATTTTGAAAATGAATTTTTGCCAAAATTTGATGGGATTACAATTGCAGGCTTACTACTCATGTTAGTGCTTTTATTCTCATTTCAAGGTGATGTGATTTTAAATAACCCATTGCATATTCTGTTGATTGCAGTGCCGTTATCCATTCAAACATTTCTAATTTTCACGATTGCCTATTTCGCAGCTAAGTTAATGAAATTACCTTTTGATATCGCTGCACCTGCAAGTATGATCGGTGCATCTAACTTCTTTGAATTATCGGTTGCGGTCGCAATTGCGTTATTTGGTATGCAGTCTCCAGCCGCTTTAGCAACGACTGTCGGTGTCTTAACTGAAGTTCCGCTCATGCTCCTATTAGTAAGAATCGCAAATCAAACGAAACACTGGTTTCCAAAGGCATAGTTAAAACGTTTTAAGTTAGTTTATTTTTCACTAAATTAAGCTCAAACAAGTGGAGGCGTAGAGATGAAAATAGTTATTATTGGATCTGTTGCAGCGGGAACGTCGGTGGCGGCAAAAGCTCGGAGAAATGATGAGCAGGCCGAAATCACAATCTATCATCGTGATTATGATATATCCTATTCAATTTGTGGTATTCCTTATTTTTTAGGTGGAGAGATTGACGATTTAGCAACGTTAACACCAAGAAATGCTGACTGGTTTAAAAAACGTTACAATGTCGATATTCATACGCGTCATGAAGTGACAGCAATTGATCCGAATGCAAAAACAGTTACGGTTAAAAATTTAACAACGCATGAAACGAAAGTGGATCACTATGACACGTTAGTCTTGGCAACAGGTGCATCGCCAAAAGTACCTCAAATTGATGGTGTAGATCAGAGTCACGTATTTCCGGTTCGTAACATTCAAAGTGCAGCAGCTATCGATCAGTATATTACGCTGAATAAATCTGAAAAGGCAACAATTATTGGTGCTGGTTTTATCGGATTGGAAATGGCAGAACAACTGACAGCGCGTGGTTTAGAAGTGACGTTAATTGAGGGTGAAAATCAAGTGATGCCACACTTAGATCGCGATATGGCTTTTAGAATAGCAGAAGAACTGCAGAAAAATAAGCTGACGCTGTTACTCGGAGAGTCGGTCACACAGATTACTAAAAAAACAGTTACAACAAGTAGTGGCAATACGATTGATTCAGACCTCGTTATTTTAGCAACAGGTGTCAAACCAAATACAAAGCTAATAGAGGGTACGGCGATTGCGCGTGGTGAATCCGGTGCAATTAAGGTCAATCAACAGATGCAAACGAACTTACCTAATATTTATGCTGTTGGAGATGTGGCGGAAAGTTTTTCAATGATTACAGAGAAGCCACTTTATCGTCCGTTAGGGTCAACAGCTAATAAAATGGGAAGAGTCGCAGGAGATGTTATGACAGGTGGTCATTTAGAACACAGAGGAATACTAGGAACGGGTATTTTAAGGGTATTTGACTTAACAGTTGGTTATACGGGTTTAAGTGAAAAAGAGGCGCTGTCTGAAGGCTTTGATATTGAGGTCCTGCATAATATTAAGCCGTCAAGAGCGGATTATCTTGAGGGTGCAGAAATGGTCATTAAAGCAATTGCCGACAGACGTACAAAACGCCTACTTGGAGTACAAATTGTTGGTGAAGATGGTGTTGATAAACGGATTGATGTTTTCGTCACGGCACTTTCGTTTAAAGCGAAAGTTGATGATCTCTTCCATCTTGATTTAGCTTACGCACCACCGTTTAGCACGACAAAAGACCCGGTGATGTATACAGGAATGGCGCTCGAAAATGCGATTGAACTGAAGAATAAATTGATCACACCTGAAGAATTAGTGACTAGAATTTCGAATGGTGAGGAGCTCCAAATCATTGATACACGTGCAACGAAGCAGTATGAAGCGTCACGTGTTGATGGTGCGATCAATCTTCCGTTAGCTAAATTGCGTTCAGAAGCAAGTCAACTCAATCCTGCGCTAACAACAGTGACATACTGTAATAAAGGTGTGACTGGTAATGCAGCTCAAAACATTTTAATCAATCAAGGATTTAAAGATGTTTATAATTTATCTGGTGGTAATAAAAACTACCAAAGTTTTAAAAACAGTCAAAACTAAAGCGAGAAACCTGAGTCTATTAAATAATAGGCTCAGGTTTTTTTGGTTAGGAAGAAAATACAACTTGAAAAGGAACGTTTGTTCGGTTAAAATGATAAACATAAGAGATGTTCTTTCAATGTGACTTCTGAGGGGTGAGCTAGCAGATGGATCGAACGATCTTTTTAGTAGATATGCAATCTTTTTATGCTTCTATAGAAAAAATTAACCAACCAAGTTTGCAAAATAAACCGGTTATCGTAGCAGGTGATCCTAAACAACGGAGTGGAATTGTGCTTGCTGCTTGTCCGATTGCAAAAAAATTTGGGGTTAAGACAGCTGAACCGCTCTGGCAAGCAAAAGCAAAATGTCCAGAACTTGAAGTTGTCCGGCCACAGATGGCGCTCTACTTAAATATTTCCTATCAAATTACAAAAATTCTCGAACAATATTCAGATTTAGTTGAAGTTTATTCAGTTGATGAACAATTTATTGACGTGACATATACACTCCATTTATTTGAGACGAAAGAGCAGCTGGCGAAGCAGATTCATGATGAAATCGTCGATTCAATCGGAGTCGAATCAAGGATTGGGATCGGTCCAAATAAAGTGTTAGCAAAGATGGCGTGTGACAATTTTGCCAAAAAAAATAAAACGGGAATTGCAGAATTAAATCCAGCTAATCTTGAAAAGCTACTTTGGCCACTTCCGATCGATGCGTTATTTGGTGTCGGTAGTCGGATGAAGGAACATCTGACAAATATGGGTTTACACACAATTGGGAATCTTGCTCAGCACCCAGTCAAGTGGTTGAGGAAACGCTGGGGGATTAACGGTGAAGTCCTTTGGCGACTCGCAAATGGTATCGATCAAAGTCCTGTTGTGCCACGAACTCATCAAACGCAAAAAGCAATTGGACACCATATGACATTACCACGAGATTATGATACGAGGGCTGAGATTTATGTGGTGATTAAAGAGTTGTCGGAAGAAGTCGCACGCCGGGTGCGAAAGCAAAATTATTTAGGTTTGACTGTTTCTATTCAAGTTCAGAGTAATAACTTTCAGGAAAGGCAAGGCTTTAATCGTCAACTCACTTTAACTGATCCGACTCAATTGGGACGGGTGATCAATCGCGTAGCAAGGTGCTTGTTTGATCAATATTGGACCGGATATCCTGTTCGGGCATTAGGAATTGCTTTGTCGCAGCTGATGCCTAAAGCAGAAAGACAAATGTCATTATTTGATGATCCAACTGATGAAGAACAATTAGCGCGGATTATTGATCAAATCAAAGAGAAATATGGATTGACAGCAATTATGAGTGCCTCTTCGTTATCAAAAGCAGGGCAAGCACGAGTCAGGGCGACAAAAATTGGCGGTCATAACCGTTAGAAGGAGTTATGTTAGATGAAAAATAAGTTAACTGCAGGTTCAAATTTGTTATGGGAGTCAAGTCGAATGATGTTACCAGAGCATAAAGCATTATTACGAGAACACGAAGCAAGTCGAGACAAAAAACAACGCCCAAGCTATGATGAGCAATTTTTAACAGATCTAGTCTATCAAATTGAGACGGCTTTTATTGAGAATAGAATGATCAAATTAACATATTATGAAGATGAAGCGTATCATGAACGGACGGGGAAAATTATAGCTATTAATCGAGAAAGACAACAATTTCAGCTCTCAAGTAAAACAGAAACAGATCGATTTTCTCTGATTGATCTAATTTCAATTGAGTGACAATACGCGTACTTATGTTTAGAAACCAGTGAAAAGTGGTAGATTAAATTAACAGTATGAATAAGAGGTGAGAAAATGAAGCAGTATAAATTTGCTATACTAATAACTACTTTTACATTGATTTTAATTGGTCTGCTTCTGCTTTCTTATCAATCACCTGCGCAAGAAAATGATCAAACGATCACACAAAATCAGGGATATCGTTCGGTCCAAAGTATGGAAAAGTCTGTCGTAATGAAAGAAGATACGGTACAATTAGACCAAGCAATAAAGCAACAAGAACTGACGGAAGATGTTATGCTTGATAAACTGGAAGCATTTATTAATATTTTTCTTCAAGATATTGATCTAGAATATAAGGTAAGGGGGATCTCAACTAAAGCAGAGTTAATCGAGCAGTCGACCGAGATTGTTTCGCAAGAGGCACTTCAACCGTATGTTGATTTTTATTTTGAAGAAGTTGATAATGGACTGTATGTCGTTCCAACAGAATTACCACCATGGTTTGTTCCAGGGAATCCATATGAAGTGACACAACTAGACAATGGTAATGTTGTCATTGAGCAAGAAAATGAGATTGAATTATATGGTCGATACCGGGTTCGGATTGAGTTTTCTGCACAGGAAAATTGGCGGATTGTTAAGATTGAGCACCCGCCCGCAAACGGAGAGCGATTAGACCTTATTTGAAAGTAGCGATGAAGATGCACGTTTTTCGAGATTATTATAATAATGAGGTAAAATTGTCATTTGAAAAAGACCCTTTTTCAAATATGCCAATGCATGTACTTGTTATTTGTAAGTATCAGGATAAATGGTTGTTAACAAACCATAAAACACGAGGATTAGAATTTCCTGGTGGGAAAGTAGAACGAAATGAAACAGCGAAGCAAGCGGCTATTCGTGAAGTAAAAGAAGAAACAGGTGCAGAAGTGGCTGATATATATTACGTTGGGCAGTATCATGTCGAGGGCAAGGGTGATCAAGTCGATAAAAATATTTATTATGCCGAGATCAGTGAATTGATTGAACAGCCGACTTATTATGAAACGGATGGACCTGTCTTACTTGAGCAACTACCTAAAAATATCAAACAGAAGCGAAATTTTAGCTTTATTATGAAAGATGATATTGTCAAGCGTAGTATCGAACGGATTAGCAAACAATTTAACAACTAAGCGCCAGCCTGATTAAGGCCGGACGCTTAGTTTTTTAATGGACTTTTTTAAGAAGCCATTTCTCAAAATAGGCAACACCTTGGTACATTAATGCGGCTAATAGTGCGATTAAAACGAGACTATAAAGAACTAAGGTGAAGTTAAAGACTTGAAAGCCATAGACGATTAAATAGCCTAAACCTTTTGATGCGACCAAAAATTCACCGACGATGACACCGACCCAAGACAAGCCAACATTGACTTTAAATGTTGAAATAATTGCGGGTAGTGTAGCTGGAAAAACGGCTTGGGTGAAGTTTTGCCATTTTGTTGAGCCGAAGCTACTTAATACTTTCAAGTAGTTCTGATCAACAGAAGAAAAGCCATTAAAGATCACAAGTGCTGTCACGATTACACAGATAATTGCGCCTAAAGTAATAATTGAAATGTATCCAGGACCTAATGTGACAATAATAATTGGTCCTAATGCGACTTTTGGTAGTGCGTTGAAGACAACAAGATACGGGTCGATAATTTTCGAAAAACGTTCTGAATACCAGAGTAAAAAAGCAAGGATCACACCAATGAATGTACCGATCAGAAAGCCAGCCAATGTTTCGAAAATTGTAATTCGCATATGGAACCAGAGTGAGCCATTGATCAAGTTATCAGCTAAAAGCTTGCTAATTCGAGATGGTGAGCTAAAAATAAGTGGATCGATCCAATTGATTCGGCTACATACTTCCCAAACTAGGAAAAAACCAATAAAAATCAGTAGTTGAGCAGATTTAATGATTCGTTTTTCTTTCACCTGACGTTGTAGAAAGTGCTAATAGAGCGGTTAGTTGAGCGAAATTAATAATCGGATCGTCTGAGCCTTGGCTGGCAACATAGATCGATGTTTCAGCACCAACTAAACCAATATCAGAGTGGTCGGAGAGCAATGAAATCATCACTTTGTCACCGCCCGCAATCAGTTGTAAATGAACATCTAGTCCTTCTTCTTCAAAGTAGCCAAGTTCGAGTGCGACGTATTGGGGGGCGTAAAAAATACTCCGGGTCACTTCGGCAAGGTTGATTTCTGTTAAATCGTTTGAGCGGGAACAACCAAATAAGAGTAATAAAGGAACTATACTGATTAAACAGTAGCGTTTGATCATATTAATCCATCCTTTTTAAGGTGCTTTTTCTTTAGATTATGCAGAATTACCTAGGTGTGTGTCGGAAGACGTTAACGTAGTGATTTTTTGTGAGTGATATAGTAGTGGTGAATTGTTCGTCTAAACTTCTGATTTTTTTGTAATCTGTAAGAATTTTTGTTTGATTTTGTGTTATGATAGAGAGTAACCAAAAGGAATTTGGAAATAAAATCGAGAATTTTGAGGAAGAATGAGAAGGGAGATTTGACAGAATGACTGCAAATCGTCGATTATTTACGTCAGAATCGGTAACTGAAGGTCATCCAGATAAGATCTGTGACCAAATATCAGATGCCGTCCTAGATGCAATCTTAAAGGAAGATCCATTAGCTCGTGTCGCTTGTGAGACAACAATAACAACAGGCCTTGTCCTTGTCTCAGGTGAGATCACGACATCAACATATGTTGATATACCAAAAATTGTTAGACAAACGATTAAAGAGATTGGCTATGTTGATTCAGCATTTGGTTTCGATTATGAAACGTGTGCTGTACTAACTGCAATTGATGAACAATCTCGTGATATTGCTGAAAGTGTAGACCGCTCGTTGGAAGCTCGTCAAGGCTTGATGAGTGAGGAAGAAATTGAAGCAATTGGTGCTGGAGACCAAGGTCTTATGTTTGGCTATGCTACAAATGAGACGGCTGAATACATGCCATTACCGATTTCATTAGCCCATCAACTTGCTAAACGACTAACTGACGTGCGTAAAAATGAGTCGTTACCTTATCTGCGTCCAGATGGTAAAACGCAGGTAACGATTGAATATGATCAAAATAATCAACCTGTTCGGATTGATACGATTGTTATTTCAACTCAACATGATGCTGAAGTAACTTTAGAGCAGATCCAAGCAGATATGAGAGAGTATGTCATTAAAGCTGTTGTTCCAACTGAGCTTTTAGACGATGATACAAAATATATTATTAACCCGTCAGGTCGCTTTGTCATCGGTGGACCACAAGGTGACGTCGGCTTAACAGGGCGCAAAATTATCGTCGATACGTATGGTGGCTATGCCCGTCATGGTGGCGGTGCTTTTAGTGGGAAAGATGCAACCAAAGTCGATCGCTCAGCTTCATATGCTGCACGTTATGTTGCTAAAAATATTGTCGCAGCAGGGCTTGCGGATAGCTGTGAAGTTCAATTAGCTTATGCGATTGGCGTGGCAGATCCCGTTTCGATTTCAATTGATACATTTGGAACAGGTAAGGTAAATGAAGCAACCCTCGTTAAAGCGGTTCGAGCCTTATTTGATTTACGTCCGGCGGGCATTATTAACATGTTAGAATTGCGTCAACCTATTTTCAAACGAACAGCAGCATATGGTCATTTTGGCCGAACAGATTATCAATTCCCGTGGGAACGATTAGATAAAGTCGAAGCAATTAAAAACTTTATTGCTGAAAAATAATCGGACGAATTAGATAATAAATGGAGTGAAAAAGATGAATGAACAGGACTATCGATCGGCACTTCGCTTAGCTAAAACAGGGATCAAAAGAACGATTCCGGCTGCTAATCAAGAACTGTCATATTGGTTAAGTCGAGCAAAGCAAATTCCAAACCCCCACCTTCGTAAGCAGGCAGTGGAGAGTATTGAATCAAAAGCTTTTCACGCACAAGGTGGTGGCATTTATGCGATGTTAGCTGGCGACAAATGGCGTGAGGCAATGACGTTTATTGTTGCTTACCAAACGATCAGTGATTATTTAGACAACCTCTGTGATCGAAGTGATTCATTAGATCCGATCGATTTTCGTTCATTGCATCAATCGATGTTAGTGATTTTTAACCTTTCTACTGAAAAAGAGAATTACTACCAGTATCGTGGTGATCAAGATGATGGAGGTTATTTAGCAGAGCTTGTCGAGGTTTGCCAAAAGCAATTGCGACAGCTAACAAACTACACTGCAATTAAAGAGGATTTAATTAAGCTCGCATCAAAATATATTGATTTACAAGTTGATAAACACGTCGTTCCAGACGAACGTGTCGAACGCTTAATTAAACAGTTTGAAAAAAGTGAACTGACTGACTCATCAATTACTTGGTATGAATATGCCGCAGCAACAGGTTCAACGTTAGCGATTTTTTGCTTAGTAAGCTATGCTCATCGACAAGTGGGATTAACTCAAGCTGAAAGTCATCAAATTTATCAAAGTTATTTTCCGTACGTTCAAGGTTTACATATTTTGTTGGACTATTTAATTGATCAAGTAGAGGACAAAAGAGAAGGTGATCTAAATTTTTGTTCCTACTATCCAAATGATGAAAAAATGACCGAACGACTCATTTATTTTATCAACCAAAGTGAACAAGCGATTCGGGGTTTACCAGATCAACATTTCCATCATTATATTTATCAAGGCTTGCTTGCTCTCTACTTAAAAGATCCAAAAGTGAACCAAATAAAAAATAGTAAGCAAATTAAAAGAGCATTGTTAAAAGCAGGTGGTGCTCGGACACGATTTTTCCATTTTGGGCTTCACTTAATTGATTTAGATCTAAAAAAGACAGATCAAGTTTTCTAACTCAATCTGTCTTTTTCTTTTCAACCGCTAAAACAAATGGTGGATTGTTTTTTTGATTAATGAATCCATAACGAAGAACATTAAAGTACTGTTGATCAAATTCAGTGAAATAATCTAACAGAGCATTTTTTTCTTCTTCACCACCGGGATGACCGTGATAAACGACACAAACAAGAATCCCACCTTGCTTTAACCGAGCGATAATTTGTTGAATCGCTCCAATTGTATGCCCAGGCTTAGTAATGACTGTTTTATCGCTTCCGGGTAAATAGCCAAGATTAAAAATCGCTGCTGTAATTTGTTGGTCAACGTATTGGCTAATTTGGTCATGGCTATCATGAATTAATTCAACATTTGATACCGATTCTGTGACTAACCGGTTTTTAGTGTTCGCGATTGCTTCAGCCTGAATATCGAATGCATAGACTTTACCTGCTTCACCTACTGCTCGACTGAGCATGATGGTATCGTGGCCATTACCACACGTAGCATCAATCACATGATCGCCAGGTTTAACAACTTGTTCAATTAAGTGATGGGCAAATGGAATTACGCGTTTTAACATGATCGAACTCCTTCACAAAATAAATTCTTCACGCTATTTTATCATAAGAAAATCGAATCCGCACGAGTCAGTTTTAACGATTGGACTTAGATTGCTTGACAAATAGGAGCTATTTCACTAAAATACTGTTAAAATATGAAGAACGACGATGAGAAGGAATAGTAATCAATTGTTCAAGCTAATTAGAGAGGTAACGGTTGCTGGAAGTTACCCTTGACGATGATGAACTCACCTTTTATGTTGCGATTGTGAAATAAAGTAGTGATCGCCGTATTCTGCGTTAAAGAAAACGAAGTGAACATGATTAACAATGTTAATTTTGGGTGGTACCGCGGGAAAAAAAGTTCTCGTCCCAGTTTTGGGATGAGAACTTTTTATTTTTGCGAACTGACGTTCTAAAAATGATGATTAGAAATAAGGGAGGCACACGATCATGGCTTATGATCATAAGAAAGTTGAAACAAAATGGAATCAATATTGGCTTAAGAATAAGACATTTAAAACAGATGCAAGCTCAAACAAGAAGAAATTTTATGCGTTAGATATGTTCCCATATCCTTCAGGTTCTGGCTTACATGTAGGACATCCAGAAGGTTACACAGCGACAGATATTTTATCACGGATGAAGCGGATGCAGGGGTATGAAGTTCTTCATCCAATGGGTTGGGATGCTTTCGGTTTACCGGCAGAGCAATATGCCTTAGATACAGGAAATGATCCAGCAGAATTTACCGATAAAAATATTGATACATTTAGACGCCAAATTCAAGATCTTGGTTTTTCATATGATTGGGATCGTGAAATTAGTACGACTGATCCAGATTATTATAAATGGACACAGTGGATTTTCTTAAAATTATATGAAAAAGGCTTAGCTTATATTGATGAAGTACCTGTTAACTGGTGTCCAGCCTTGGGAACAGTGCTAGCAAATGAAGAAGTGATTGACGGCTTAAGTGAGCGTGGTGGTCATCCAGTTGAAAGAAAGCCAATGAAACAGTGGATGCTTCGAATTACTGCATATGCAGACCGCCTATTAGAAGATCTAGATGAACTTGATTGGCCAGAGAGCATTAAAGAAATGCAACGCAACTGGATCGGCCGATCTGAAGGTGCAAATGTTACTTTTGAAGTAGCTGGACAAGATGAGTCATTCACTGTCTTCACAACTAGACCTGACACATTATTTGGCGCAACTTATGCTGTGTTAGCACCAGAACATAAGCTAGTTGAAAAAATTACAACAGCAGACCAAAAAGAACACGTGTCAGCATATATTGAAAAGAACAAATCGAAAAGTGATTTAGAACGAACAGATTTAGCTAAAGAAAAAACCGGTGTATTCACAGGTGCTTATGCGATTAATCCAATTAATAATCAGGAAATTCCAATTTGGATTGCTGACTATGTTCTAGCTAGTTATGGAACAGGAGCGATTATGTCTGTACCTGCACATGACCAGCGCGACTATGATTTTGCAAAAACATATAACTTAGCTATTATTCCAGTGCTTGAAGGTGGCGATATTGAAAAAGAAGCCTTTACTGAAGATGGAAAACACATCAACTCAGGCTTTTTAGATGGTTTAAATAAAGATGATGCTATTCAAAAAGCGATTGATTGGTTGGAGAAAGAAGGTAAAGGTGAACGACAAGTAACTTATCGCTTACGTGACTGGCTATTTAGTCGTCAACGCTATTGGGGTGAGCCGATCCCGATTATTCATTGGGAAGATGGAACGACAACGGGTGTTGATGAAAGTGAGTTGCCAGTAATCTTACCTAAAACAACTGAAATTAAACCATCTGGTACCGGTGAATCACCACTAGCAAATATTGATGAATGGGTGAATGTGACCGATCCGAAAACAGGTATGAAAGGTCGTAGAGAAACAAATACAATGCCACAATGGGCAGGTAGTAGTTGGTACTACTTACGTTTTATTGACCCAACAAATTCAGACCATCTTGCAGATAAAGATTTATTGAACGAATGGTTACCAGTTGATGTTTACATCGGTGGTGCTGAACATGCTGTACTACACTTGTTATATGCGCGATTCTGGCACAAGTTTCTATATGATATCGGTGTCGTACCAACAAAAGAACCATTCCAAAAGTTATTTAACCAAGGAATGATCCTCGGTGAAAATAATGAGAAAATGAGTAAATCAAAAGGTAATGTCGTCAATCCAGATGATATTGTCGGAAGCCACGGAGCTGATACGTTAAGACTTTATGAAATGTTTATGGGTCCACTCGACGCTTCAATTGCATGGTCAGAAACAGGCCTAGACGGTGCCCGTCGATTCTTAGATCGTGTCTGGCGTTTGTTTATCAATGAAGAAACAGAAGAATTATCGGAAAAAATTGTTAACGATGTCGAAGATGATAAATTAGAAAAAGTTTATCACGAGACAGTAAAACAAGTTACCGAAAATTATCAGGATCTAAAGTTTAATACTGCGATATCACAAATGATGGTTTTTATTAATGAAGCGTATAAAACTGATCAGATCTTAACAGCATATGTTGAAGGCTTTGTTAAGCTACTTTCACCAATTGCGCCATTTATTGCTGAAGAATTGTGGGATAAGTTAGGCCATGACGAAACAATTACTTTCGAAGCCTGGCCAACATACGATGAAACAAAACTTGAAGAAAATGAAATCGAGATCGTCGTGCAAATTTTAGGCAAAAATAGAGCGAGAATGATGGTTGATAAAGATGTAACAAGGGAAGAACTTGAGAAACTTGCATTAGAACATGAAGCAATTAAAGAAAGAATCGCTGATAAAACAGTTCGAAAAGTAATTGTTGTTCCAGGGAAACTTGTTAATATCGTTGCTAATTAAAGACCTTATTACCAAATTGGGGCTGTCCAATAACCCCTGAAAAAAACCCTGAAAATAAAACAGGCGGAGAAAAATTAAATTTTTCTTCCGTCTGTTTTTAGTTTTGTTATTAAAAGCTAAAGGTAGCCTACGAATATCAGCTAC
>DUPD01000106.1 GCA_012838505.1 Bacilli bacterium
ATATGGACAAAGTCTTTTATATTAGCAATTGTAATTGTAGTTGCCTTGGCTATTCTATCAATGGTCACTGGGGTTTATGATATACGAGGCCACGAGGATGGAATCGATATGTTTTTTATCACCCGTGTTCCAAGGACTGCCTCACTCATGTTGACTGGTGCTGCAATGGCAATGTCAGGGCTTGTCATGCAGTTAATTACCCAAAATCGTTTAGTTGATCCGACTACAACAGGAACGATCGAATGGGCAGGTTTGGGTTTGATTTTTGTTTATTTATTTTTTCCTGCACCAACATTAGTTCAAAGAATGACAGGGGCAATTATTTTTTCTTTTATTGGAACGGTGATTTTCTTTTTATTTTTAAGAAGTGTTAAACTACGTTCTTCTTTAATTGTTCCGATTATTGGCATTATGTTAGGTGCGGTTATTTCGGCAGTTTCTACTTTTATTGGACTTGTTTTTCAAATGTCACAAAATATAGAAAGTTGGTTTGTCGGCTCTTTTGCTTCAGTTCAAATCGGACGATATGAGTATTTATGGGTAATTATTTTGATAAGTGTTCTTATTTTTGTTTTTGCAGATCAATTGACTTTAGTAGGTTTAGGTGAAGATACGACAACTAGTTTAGGAGTGAATTATAATAGAATCTTACTTATCGGTACAGGTTTAATCGCTTTTTCAGTTGGGATTGTCGCAGCTGTGATTGGTAATCTACCATTTTTAGGATTGATTGTCCCCAACATTGTTTCAATGTTTAGGGGCGATAATCTGAGGAGTAATTTACCGTGGGTATGTGTGATTGGGATGGGCACTTTAATGGCTACTGATATCATTTCACGAACGATTATTATGCCTTTTGAAGTACCAGTTTCTTTAATTCTTGGAACAGTCGGTGCAATCGTCTTTATCGTTATTTTATTGAGACAAAGGAGGATAAAATGAACGGATTAGACCATATTCATGAAAAAAATCCAAACACGATTTCCCATTATTTTAATCGAGATGGATCGTCCCAAACATTTTGTTCTAAAAAAGATTCGAGACGTTATTGGATTACTTTGCTAACGTTTATTGTTTTAGGTGCTCTTTCTTCATATGGCCTTTTAGTTTATAATAATCCAGTTCCAGTGGATTCCCCTTCCTTTATCCCAGTTGTTCAAAGAAGGGTAGTAGCCTTAATTGCAATGCTTATTGCAACTGTCTGTCAAAGTTTAGCAACTGTTGCTTTCCAGTCGGTTACGAATAATCGTGTAATTACTCCTTCACTTTTGGGGTTTGAAGCATTATATTCAGCAATTCATACGAGTACAATCTTTCTTTTTGGTGCCAGTGTATTTATTGGTTTTAAAGGTACAGGGCCATTTATCTTTCAAATTGTTTTGATGATTTTAATGTGTTTAATCCTTTATGGGTGGCTGCTATCTGGTAAGTATGGTGATTTACAGCTGATGCTTCTAGTCGGACTTATTATTGGTACTGGATTGAGGTCGTTATCTACTTTTATGAGAAAATTACTTGCACCGTCTGAGTTTGATATCTTACAAGCAAGATTGTTTGGCTCGGTTAACAATGC
>DUPD01000097.1 GCA_012838505.1 Bacilli bacterium
AAATTAGCCTTCAAAAATCCGAAGAACGGCTCTACATCTATTTTACGTTTACGATAGATTTCGCCTGTCTTCTTATCTGAAAGCTTTTCTCTCACATATTCTTTTTGACTTTCCCATTTTGCATTCTGATATAGCCTGCGGTTCGTCCCTTCTTTCGCTTTTGTACACAATTCTCTCAAAGGACACCCTGTACAATCCTCACATTCATATACTTTAAACGTTCGTTTAAAACCATACCGATCTGTTCGGGTTGATTCATAAAGATAATTTAATTGTTTTTCATTTGGGCACACATAAGAATTTGTGTCAGAGTGATAGGTCCAATTCGCAGTATTAAAAGGATCTTCTCTAAATTTCTTCTTCTTTTCTTTCCGGTATAGATTGTAGGGGATCAGTGGGACACGCTTCCGGTTATTTAATATGTCATCATAATTTTGTTCACTTCCATAACCAGCATCGGCCACAATATATTTCGGTAATGAAAAGTAGTTTTCTTCAATTGTATCAAGAAATGGAACGAGCGTACGTGTGTCGGTCGGATTAGGAAAAAGATCATAAGCTAGAGCGTATTGGCCTTCTGTGGCGATTTGGAGATTATAGCCTGCTTTCAATTGGCCATTTTGCATATAGTCGTCTTTCATACGCATAAACGTGGCATCATGATCTGTTTTCGAATAACTATTTCGTTGTTCAAATATCTTCATATTCTGCTTATATTTCTCTTTTCGGACGACAAAATCCGCAAATTGTTTTCGGTAGTATTTCGGCTCTTTTCGTTCAGATCGCCATTGTTTACGATCAGCTACATCTTCAGATCCTTCAATTTTTTCAGTATATGTTTCGATGGTTTTATCTAATTTTTGAGTAATTGTTTCAAGCTCATTAGTTGAAAGTTCCTCTGAACTTTCCCGTTCAATCGCTGGAATAATTTCTTTTTCTAACAATTCGTCATACAGTTGATTGGATTTTGAAACTAAATTTTCACTATATTTTTCGATTGATTTTCGCCATACAAATGTGAATTTATTGGCGCTCGCTTCTATTTTTGTACCGTCAATAAAAAGCGCTTCTTCATCAATTTGATTCGTTTCAATTAGCTTACAACGAAATTGAACAAAACTTTGACGTAGAAGTTCTTTGACTGCAGGATTACTACGGAATCGATTAATTGAGCGATAAGTAGGCTCATAGCCTTGAGCTAGCCACATCATACGGACACTATCTTTAAGGAGAGCTTCTATTTTGCGCCCCGAAAAGACAGATTGCGTGTAGGCACACAAAATGACTTTCATCATCATACGTGGGTGATAAGATGGACACCCTGTTTGACGCACAAAGATATCAAATGCTTCATTCGGAATACTTTCAACTAAATCATTGACCGCAAAAGCAATATCATTTTCTTGTAATTTAATTTCTAAATCTAAAGGCAAAATCACTTGATTCATGGTATAATGTTTAAACATAAGAGCACCTCCGTAAGTTATTGTGTCGATACTTTAATTTTACCAAAAGGTGCTCTTTTTGTTTACCCTTTTTTATCGAAATATTCAATTTATTATACATTTAACAAAGCGCCCAGCCAGTGATTGGAACGGCGGGTGGCGACTCCAGTGGGAACAGCGCGAGTCCGAAAATCCTTATTGCGACACGGTAGTGGAGCAATAAAAGTTGAGGCCGTGCCCACGGAACGCGTCCACCCAGAGTGGAAATCACGGAGTGACTTCTCTAGGTTAGTTAAGAAATGATCTATCTATTTAAATTTTGGTGGCAAAAAAAGGAATCCAGTTCAACTGAATTCCTTTTTCATTTTAGCTGAGTTTTGTCCCAGCCTCTTTTTTAATTTTGATTGATAATTGCCAAAATTTCTTCTCCATAGTCTTTGGCTTTTTTGGGACCAATCCCTTCAACCTTTAACAACATTTCAATTGTCTTTGGTCGCTCAGTTATTAAACCATCCAAGGTTTTATTAGTAAAAATATAGAATGGCTTGATCTCAAGCGTTCTTGATTTCTCCAATCGATATTTAGTTAATTTCTCTCTTAGTTCATCATCGGATAATTTTTCTTCCGTAATAATAATTTTGTCCTTTGGATTTTCTTTAACTTCAATATAATATGATTCCAGATTAATTTGTTTTTCTTGAGCATTTTCTTTTAATACCTCTGCAATTTGATGTAACTTGTGATCTAACATATACACTGGTGATTCTTGCGTTAATTTTTCAGCTAAAAATGATTTAATTTGATCATGGCGAATAATACTAGACTTTAATTGTTTTGAGGCTTTTTTTGATATGTCTATAATCGTTTTCGGATTCGCAAAGGTGACGACATAGTATACTGGACAACGTTTAATCAGTCCCTTGTCTTTTAATAGTTTCTCTAGAATAGCGACATGCCTTTCTGCCTGATTAACCGGACTATACATACCTTCCTTACGAACAATCCGATTATTTCTTCGAATCACTCGTATAAACTCTTCTCTTTCAGTTACTTCAATATCACCAATTAACTTCTTTACTTCAATAACAAGAATAAACTTATGTGTAATCACTACAAAATCTAACTGAGCTGTATATTCTCCAACTTCTAAATAGAGGTCATGCAAAATAATTGAAGGAATCATCGAATGCTGTAATTCAAACATGACACTTTTTTCTCCTGAGTGACCGATCGAAAATAACTTTAAATGTTCGTTTACTTTTTTTAGATCAATAGTTGTATCCTTACTAGTTGATAACTGCGTCAAATGGTCAATCATCAAATTACTTTCATCAATACCTTTAAAAACAATTGGCTCTTTAATATCTCTTCTTTCTGTCAGGATATTGAATGCATTTTTGAAAAATGACATAATCTCAGCTCCTAAATGTGTTTATCTTACTTTATTATAACAAAAATAGAATTAATATGGCTATTGTCTAGGAACTAATACTTAAGTTTTGAATTAAATTTGAATGGCGCATCAGACCGAGGCTATTTCCGATGTCTTAATATGAGGATTAGTTGAAAAATTGATTGCATTAGATTCGATAAATCATCTTAGCGTCTAATCGTTAACCTTAGTTCAACTTTTCACAGTTAAGGGGATAGATTAACAAAATAAAAGCGTCAGCACTTAATGACGAAAACGTCGCGCTGACACTTTTTTTAACAAATAGATTTAATATTCAGGCAAGTATAAAGCTAAAATAATGTAAAGGATGATCGATGGTGAAACAAAAATAAAAAGCAACCTGACTGCAAGCGACGAAATACCTAAGTATTCAGCGATTCCACCACATACTCCGGCAAAAACCTGATCCGTTGTTGACTTACATAATGATCTTTTCATAGTTCCCTCCATATCATTCCTTTATTAATAAACTTATTTCTTTCCTAATTTTATTATAACAAATACAGGGGTAATATAGGTATTTTGTAATCAATACCCTCCTTCGCCATTATTGTGGTATTAAAAGGAAGCCGATTCCTAACAAGTAACATTCATCTTTTGTCGAATCATGACGATAACATAAGTAAGTACAAAATTTTTTCTGTAGGAGGAAGATAACGATGAACGAAGTCACACAACTTAAAATGTCGGACTTAAAAAAGAAGAATATTTTAGCATTAGTTGCTTTTGGCATTTCGATTATAAGTGCTCTTTCATTATCATTAATTGATGGAGAAACATTAAAAGCACTATACTATGGTTCAGAAGTTGTTCTATTAATATTAGCCTTTTGGTTAATGCGAAATATTATTAAAAAAGATGCCTTGTACCCATACTTTTTAATTCTCGTTGCATATATTTACACCATTGCAGGTATTCCGTTATTTGGAAGTAACTTTTCATTTATAGTGATCATTTTCTTTTTACTATTCCTATCAACAGTTCATTTAATGAAAAGTGCATTCTTTATCGGCTTTGTATCTGGTGCGATTGGACTTATTTTAAATAGTATCTTAGCACCTACTGAACTCGCATATGTAGCAGATAACCTAACACTGACATTAGCTACATATATATTAGCCGCTACCTTAGCATTAATTCTGATTCATTTAAATAATAAACAACAGCAACATCTTGAAACAATCTTAATTAAGAGCGAAGAAGATAAGCAAGAAAAAGAAGAATCACGTGCTAGACTAGAGCAACACGTGAGCGATATCATAGCTAACATTTCCAACATGAACACTAATGTACAAAGCAATCTGCAATCACAAAGTGAAATCACGATTGCAATCAACGAAATAGCAACGGGTAGTTCGGATCAAGCTGAGAAAATTACGGATATTAATGAAAATGCACAACATACATTAGACCAAACAAATACAATGACCGATCAAACAAAAGAACTAAAACATAATTTCAAAAAATCAACTGAAACAGCAACTAGAGGTCATGCATTATCAGATGACTTATTCACTAATACAACTCAACTGCTTCAATACTTTAAAGAAATGAGTGAATCATTTAATCTACTATCAACAAAAATAAGTGAAACAAACACGTTTTCAGAAAGTATCATCGATGTTAGTCAACAAACAAACCTCTTAGCTTTAAATGCATCCATTGAAGCGGCTAGAGCTGGTGAGGCAGGAAAAGGATTCTCTGTTGTCGCTGAGGAAATAAGAAAACTTGCTGAAAGTACGAATGAAGCGGCTGAAAAAATAACAAATAACCTCAATGAAGTAAATGAAACACATCAATTTACACTTGAAAAAATGAATGAAAACTTAACGATGAATCAAGATAACTTGACTAAAACAGACCAGGTTAATCAATCATTTGCTGAGTTATCAAGCCATTTAGAATCATTAAATGAGCAGTTTACCTACTTTGAAGAGATCGTTTTAAGTGTTGAGCGTGATTCCAATCAAGTCAGCATTGCCACGAATGAACTTGCTGCAATTATTGAACAATCTTCTGCCAACTTAGAAGAAATGAGTGCAACTATTGAAACATTGAACCAACAAAATCACGCTCTTGCACAAGAAATGGAACGTACCGACCAAGTTGCTAAGAGTATCATTTGATTCGATCGACAGTACGGATAAAATAAATAGAGAGAATAGAAACAGGTTTTCACACCTCGTTTTATTCTCTCATTTTTGTTTGACAATTTAATCATCAGGCAAGTATAAAGCTAAAATAATGTAAAGGATGATCGATGGTGAAACAAAAATAAAAAGCAACCTGACTGCAAGCGAAGATATACCTAAGTATTCAGCGATTCCACCACATACTCCGGCAAAAACCTGATCCGTTGACGACTTACACAATGATCTTTTCATAGTTCCCTCCATATCGTTCCTTTATTAATCAACTTATTTCTTTCCTAATTTTATTATAACAATATTTTCTCGAAATAATTGTTGAATAATTATTCACTGTGAAGTATAATTATAATAATTAGTAAAACGGACAGGGGAGATTCCTATGAAGACAAAGAATGTAATCATTATTGGGGCGGCAGGTAGAGACTTTCACAATTTTAATACGTATTATCGTAATGATGCTAATTATAATGTAGTTGCTTTCACAGCAGCTCAAATTCCTGATATAGATGGACGAGAGTATCCAAAAGAATTAGCTGGAGACTTGTACCCTGAGGGGATTCCAATATTTGCACAAGGACAATTACCAGATTTAATTAAAAAATTCAAAGTTGATGAATGTGTCTTCTCATTTAGTGATATTAGCTACCAAGATGTGATGGGAATTGGAGCGATTGTTAACTCAGCAGGCGCTGACTTCAAACTACTCGGTCCAAATCAGACGATGTTAAAAAGCAATAAACCAGTCATCTCAGTCACGGCTGTTCGGACTGGAACAGGTAAAAGCCAAACATCGAGAAAGATTATTGAGACGCTAATGGCACAAGGTCTAAAAGTTGTAGCAATTAGACACCCGATGCCTTATGGTGATTTAGCAGCACAACGTGTCCAACGTTTCGCCACGATTGAAGATTTAGAAAAACACCATTGCACAATCGAAGAAATGGAAGAATACGAACCACACGTATCAAGAGGTAATATCGTTTACGCAGGCGTTGATTATGAAGCGATTTTAACTGCAGCAGAAAATGATCCTGATGGTTGTGACGTCATTGTTTGGGACGGAGGAAATAATGACTTTTCTTTCTATAAACCAGATTTGGCAATTACCGTCTTAGACCCACACCGCCCAGGACATGAGCTTCAATACTATCCTGGCGAAGTATGTTTAAGAACAACTGATGTTGCAATTATTAATAAGGTCGATAGTGCAACAGCTGAAGCGATTAAAATTGTTGAAAATAATATCAAAACGGCAAATCCAAGTAGTCTGATCGTAAAAGCTGAATCGACAATAACGGTCGATCAACCAGAACTGATTAAAGGAAAGCGGGTTCTAATCGTTGAAGATGGACCGACACTCACTCACGGTGAAATGAAAATTGGTGCTGGAACAGTTGCAGCCCAACGGCTTGGGGCGGCAGAAATTGTTGACCCGTCACCATATCTTGTTGGAAGTTTAAAAGAAACATTCGCTAAATATCCACACATTGAAAACCTAGTCCCAGCGATGGGTTATGGTGAGAAACAGTTGAAAGATTTAGAAGCAACAATTAACAATACTGATTGTGATGCAGTGATTATTGGAACGCCGATCGATTTATCACGTGTAATTAAAATTAATAAGCCGACTGCTCGAATTCATTACGATTTAAATGAAGTCGATGGACCAAGCTTAGATACAGTATTAACAGATTTTATTAACAAACACCAAGTTGAACTTATATAAATAACATTAAAACAGGCACCGCTCCTTCCAATTAGGAAGAAAGCAGTGCCTGTTTTATTTCATTAACTTACTCTAACGACTTCTTTTGCGCCAAAGCTTGTTTATGATCCTGTTTCACTTTATCTAATAAATCTTTGTCGGTTAATAATCGATAACCGGTCAATGCAAGTGCTTTAGCACCAGTAATAATCGCTTGATCACCTTGCTCTGATTTAGCCGCTTCACGGAACTCTACCGTATGACCCGCTAAATCATCTGGACCAATTTTAATGCCACCATGGGCTGTCGGGACTTCATAACTAATATTACCTGCATCTGTTGAATCTTTTCCTTTTCTTTTTTCTACTATAACGTCTTCACCAACAGCCGTTAATGCTTCAGCTAAAACTTGATCTAAAGCTGGCGTAGGAACTAAATCTTTCACTACATTTTGGAATCGTTCAATAATAACTTTTGCTCCTGTTGCAAGTGCAGCTCCTTTTGCAATCGCCCGAACCTTTTCAGCTATTTCTTCTGTCTTCTTCCATGACTCCGCTCGAATATAAAAACGAGCTGATGCAAATTCAGGAATAATATTCGGTGCATCGCCACCATGAGTAATAATACCATGAATTCGAACGTCGTCCGGTAGTTGCTGGCGCAGTGCACTAATGCCATTAAACAATTGAATGACCGCATCTAACGCATTGACCCCTAGATGTGGTGCACCAGAAGCGTGTGCAGGCTTACCATAAAACTTAAAATCAAGCGGATCAACCGCAAGTGATTCGGGGGTTAATCCTGTTTTACCACCCGGATGAAGCATAAGTGCCACATCAACATCTTTTAAAAACCCTTGATCAGCAAAACTCCCTTTTGCACTACCATTTGGACCGCCTTCTTCTGCGGGCGTCCCTAACACAACGACTCTCCCGCCCGTATCATCAATCAATTCACCTAACGCAATCGCAGCCGCGACACTAAGCGTCCCAATAATATTATGTCCACAAGCATGACCTAAACCAGGCAATGCATCATATTCCGCTAGATATGCAATGGTTGGACCTGGCTTACCACTTTCCCTCACTGCATAAAAGGCAGTTTCGTGACCAGCAACCCCTTTTTCAACTTCAAAACCCGCATTAATTAAGTTTTTACTATGCAAATCACATGCAAAATACTCCTCATTTCCGATTTCAGGATTATCATGAATTTTGTGACTCGTTTCAACATACAACTCTTTGCCCTCATCAATCGATTGAAACAAACGCTCTTTTACACCATTAACAACTGCCATTTTAAAATCCTCCTTATGATCTTTAAAAAATTATTCACCTTGCTTTAAATCTTCAAATAACTTCTCAATCTCTTCATCTGATAGTTTAATAATATAAGAGCCTCGATTCGTGTCCTTGGAGATTACTTCCTCAATATCAGGTTCTTGATAAAGCTCAACAATTTTTTGTACACTTCATTATCTTCCGCTTTAGCCGCGATTAGATTTATATATGGATAAACACTTTCATCTTCTCCTGACTCCCGGAAAATAGGATCTTCAGCAAGATCAAAACCTGCTTGCCCTGCAACCCCATTATTAATAATTGAGCCTGTAACATCCCCGTGAAAAGCGAACCTGTTGCTTTTCGGAACGAATTAACGCTCAAACTAAGGATCTGTGATTAAACTTCCCGCGTGTACAAATAAAGTCAATATGGATAGTGAACAGCCCATCTTTCTTACCATACCAACGTATACTTGCACATTTTGATCTGCGAAAGTTGAGTAATCAATTAACTCTCCCCCTACTTAAACACTTATTTATCACTCAGCAACAAAAAATCCCTTCTTTTCGTGTGATGAAAAGAAGGGATTCTCAGAATATATAAGAAACCGTCCTTTCTCATCTTTCAAATGCACTCAGCACTTGTAGGAATTGGCACAGTATTCATCGTGAATCTGTTGCCGAGATATCATAGGGCCTAGTCCCTCCATCTCTCTAGATAAGAAAATGACAAACTATTTAGTTTTTAAAAAAATATGTAAAACCAATTATATACGGATAAAAAATAAAGTCAACTGTTTTTTTCAGAATTTTAAATACCCTTTTGAAAATTTAAATAATTAAGATAGTTATATTTCAAACTTATCAGAATGACAACAACCAATTTTAATTGTTTAGCTAAGCTAAAATCGGGATATCAAAGTAATCCGGGTCAAAGCGCATCTTCAACTAGACACGCCTTGGTTTACTTTTATCGAATAGAATAAGTAAGTCGAGCAAAATGCTAACACTAGTGCACTAATGAAAAATGATGTGATAATCGTAGGAAAAAATGCTGGGATAAAGACTCCAGAAATCAGACCAAATATGCTAAAGCAAAATAACAGGCTATAAGCGATGTCACGATTCGATTGATCCATACCTTCAACAACTAGCGTTAAGATTGAGGACAAGACGCAGGTGAACGCTATCCCGTACAGAATGATTACGATAAATAGTAACGTTTTCAACTTAAAAACGCCAAGTAACAGCAGACAGATTGCTAGTATCAAAACGCCAACAGTCATTACAAGCGATTTTGAAAAATGCTGATCAAGTCGACTCATTGGCAAAGTAAAAACTAAACTACTCACGAACGCTAGTGTAATAATCAAAAACAACAATAATTGATTGCCATAATCTAAACTATAAATTTTTATCGGCAACAGATACGCCAGTGCCCCATTTGAAAACATCAAAAGGAGTGCTCCCGCGTAAGCAAAACCATATTGTTGTTCATTTAATAAATTTTTAACCAGATTTAGCGTCGCTGGAAGTGTGCTCTTTTCCTTAGTGACTTTTGGCTCGGACGGGAAAAACACTATAACTAAAATAGCGAGTATAATCATGGAAATACCTAGTGGAATAACAACATGATTAAGACTGAATTTGGGTTCAATGATTAAACCAAGCGCTGACCCAATCATTAGAGCAACTGCAAAACTTACACCTGAAAATAATATCAATCGATGCTTAGTTTTGTCTGTATTAAGACCAGCCAAATAAACAAATGGCGCAGGTAATAGCAGCCCACTAGCTAATCCATGAAAAAAATGAAGCAATTGCGTATCAGTCAGCAGGTAGCCCAATAAAATAAACCCAGTCGCGAATAAACCAATTGCGCCAATTAACTTGAAATCAAATTTATCGAGACAAAAACCTGAGATCAAGCTACCGAGGATCAGACTCAACCCGTACAGCAGGAAAGCTAATGTAAAGAGACTGATCAGTGTTAACTGAAAAAGGACGTCTATCAAAGCGACAACAATCAATAGATAAATAAAATAGATCATCGATTTCAACTCATTTCTTAGAAAAGTTCAACAAAGTACTTCTTTGTTATCTCTATTACTCTATGATTTCCAAATTGAAGTAGAACAAAACATCAATCATTCTAGTTAAACCAAAATTAATCCTACCAAGATAGTGCAATTTAACTCTGTCTTTCACCGCACGATATTTCAATAAATGTTATCTTAGTTCCAGACACTTTTAAATAACTGAAAAAGGATGGTTAGATGCATAAAAAATTTATTTTGCTTTTCGTTTTAGTATTCTTAGTTGCTTGTTCCTCTGAAGGAAACGAAGATACGGGAGGGGAAAAAGCGAACGACACAAATGTTGAAACAGAAGCGTTAACCCTATCAAGTGAGATCCTCTTTAGCTATGATCATGAAGATGCTGGAGACTACTATTTAATGTCAATCCAAACAGATACTGACGGAGAAGGAATCATTTTCACTGAAGTCGAAGAAATTGATCGTGTAACAGATTACTATACTTATTTTATTAACCATAATGATGAAGTGATTGAAGGCATATCCCTCGCTGATGATCTAGATCAGGAGCGCCGATGTACTAACATGTTTTTATCACCAAATGGACAGTATCTGGTTTATGACTGCCACGATGATGGGATTGAGTTCTCAATTTATGATTTAGAACAGGAAGAGATCATTCATCAAATTCCTGATTTTGAGATCTATGTGCAAGACATTGTCGGAATTTCAAATGATCTAACGGTTTACTTACAATCAACGAATGATGATGGCGATGAGCAATTTACTTTATATGATGTTGACAATGAAACGAGTGAACATTATATTTTTGACGACATCTTTGATCTTGAATATCCATCATTCAATACAATTACACCAACTGATGATGGTCAAAAAATCTTTTTCGATGCAATCACAGCACTATTCATCTTAAATTTAGACACAGGCACAGTTGATGAAATTGCAAATGTTGAACCATTATGGGAAACGTTCGATGATGACTTGATTTTCATCTATAATGCAACGATCTCACCCGACGGCAAATATGCGTATTACAACATCAGTGATAATAGTAGTGACACGGACTATAGTGAATATGTATTTCACAATTTAGAAACTGGTGAGATTGATAGCTATGCTGAGTTTGATTATCAAACGGTTCGTAATTTCGACTTACACGGCAACCTATTAATTGAAGCGGATGACCAACTCTATCTATATAATTTTGAAACAAAAGAAACGCGAGTCGTGCCTGATATTGCACTCGATCGTCATTCAGGCTACATGACGATCGCTCATAACGGTCAATTTATTGTTTACACTGGGAAAGTTAAAAATGATGACGACACATACACACAACACCTTTACCGTGTCGCTCTAGGTGATACGAGCACTTACCAAACAACGAACTTACCAGTAAAAGCAACAGTTGATCGTGAGCCAATTGAGCCACTCGAAGATGATCAGATCAGTTTACATGACGCGTCTTTAAATGAAGTTGAGGTATTGAATGAGCTTTGGCAAGATAGCACGCAAGTTATGTATCCAACTGAATTCCCTGAAGACTTAAGCCATATAAATAATTCTTTCAGTGGCGAACCTTCTGATCGAGACTTTACCCAGTTTATTTACTTTGATACGGGTAAAGTTTCATCTAACAGAAATGACCTTAACTTTTCTGCAAGCATTGTCGAAAATGACGATAAATGTATTGAATTAAGTGATCTTGAGGTTGTCAAAACGATTGATGGCGTCGATTATTACTTTTATGACTATCGCAATGCGGACGTTGAAGCTGGCGTAAGGATAGCTAATGTTTGCTACATTATTAAAGCAGAGGATTACACAGAGGAAGAAATGTTATCGATGATCGAGTCACTAGAGCCCATCGATACCGTCTTTTATGATCTACCAAGTGATCAATTTAAGTTCCCAACCAAGTTTCCAATCGCAAATCCAGAAGCTCGTTATCCAACACTAAGATCAAATCAAAACGGCGATAGCTTTAGCTACTCAATTTCCTATTATGGTGATGAAGAGAATGACATTAAGATGGTCGTTGATCGCCGAAATAATGAACCTAAATTATACATGAGCGAAAAACATGGCTTTGCCGTTGATGTGGATGGTTGGGATGAAGCGTACTTCTCTGAATTCAGTATGGAACTCATTTTATTTGATGGAACCGACTACTATTCAATCGACTTAGCCATCTCTGATGATATGGTTGAAGCTTTAGGCATCGATGAACTTTCGAAACTTTATACCGAAATTGGGGCATCATTTAATTAAATAGACACGGAAAAACAGCCAAAAGTTTGGAACGTCCAATCTTTTGGCTGTTTAATTTTTTTAATTATCTCCCAACATAATACGTTTCTTTTGGCCCTAAGTAACTATCAGCTGGCTTTTTACCTTCAGGATAGATCACTAGTTTTTCTAACACAAATGCAGGACTGACCGCATAAATGCGTAACTTGTTTAACCCTTCCTCTAAATTAATCTTCACTTGCTGTTTGTGAATGTTATTAATCACATCTGCTCCCCAATAAGGGCCATCAACGAGATAACCTTCTGGAAGTGCATTAATGACATTCACCTCATCATCATTTGTTTGGACACCACAGTACATTGTACCTTCTCTCGTTACTGGGTTTGATGAGTGTAAATACAACTCAAGCTCATAAGTACCAGCTTCCTGCATCACAACTTGATATTCAACGTAAGGTGCATCTTGACCAACTTTAAAGTGTGTCGTTGTTGGGAATGCCTTTAGTCCCGACAACGTTTTTCCGTAACCATCAAGAACTTCAAAACGGTTCATCGTTCCATCTGGATTTGACGTCTGATGACGATCAGCAAAATGCTCCGCTTCAATTGCTACATAGCCCTTCGTCTCAATAAATGTCATCTTAGGATATGCAGCCGGATCAATCTTACCAACCGGCACGACAATTGTCACTTTACCAACAGGTGTTTTTATGAAAAACTCACCCTCTGAATCTCCATTTAGTTTCTGACGATCAATACTTACCTGAATCGTTTCAGTGACTTTATCCTCGCCATCTAATACGCCATTTTTACTTGAGAACGACAGCCAAGATTGATCGCTAGAAATCTGATACTCAGCATCCTGCTCACTAATACTTGAAATCGTGAATGAGGCCTGATCAACATCTGGCTCTAAAAAGTCCAGTAGTGGCAATGTGTTTAAATGCCATGGACTACCTTCACTCTTATGCTCTGTTCCATCAATCGACACAGACAATCTCGGCTTATTCATCGGTAACACTGTCGATAAAACTGGATTCTTATTCTCATCCTCATTCCAATGAACAAAACCAATATGCTCTGACAGTCCCATTCCGTAGAATTTACCATCTGCAATTGTATGGTATTCTTCAACAAGTTCCTGGTCACGCTTGAGACAGGCTTTGACTTGCTCAGCTAATTGATTGGCCTCAAGCAAATTAAATTTAGCCGCATATTTGTTTTTTCCATTCAATAACCACATTTTTTGGACATTCAGGTTACCGACAACTGGGTAATACACTTGCGCAAAATATGCCGTGAAGTGCTCCTGATCAACAGCTAAATAAAGCTCTTCTGCCTTATCTAGTAAATCATCAATTTCTGCAAGTAACTGATCTGTTTCTTGATAGTTAACAGGATGATAAACATCGACATTCATGTGCTCCGGTCTCCGCTTATGAGCAATTCTCGTATAACCTGTTAATAAGTCAAAAATCGTATCTTGCTGATCTGAGTTAAATGCTCCAGCAAATTGCTGTTCAACCCACTCTTTCGTATACGTATCCGTTTGATTGATCGCACTTGTTCCCCACTTCTCGAAGTCATAAGCTAGATCAAGGAAAAATGACAATGGGAACTCTTGGGTTGCAATATCCCCAACGTTGACAATCCAAAGGTCACGCACACCAAAATCATAAGCCATCGTCATCTGTTCCCAAATTTTTGGCAAGTAAGAGCTGTTAATCCACTCATATGATATTGGTCCACCATGATAATCAAAGTGATAGTACATCCCATAGCCACCTGAGTGATCACGCATTTCCTCAGTTGGTAGAGTTCGGAGGTTACCATGGTTATCGTCACAAAGCATTAAGATCACATCTTCAAGCTCTTCAGAATTAATTAACCCCTCCGTTTCCTCATCTCCATAGAAAAACGGCTCAACTTCCTTATATAACGCAAGCATTCTCGGTACTTCTGAGAGATTAGGATTTACATTTTCTTCAATCAGCTTATTTTGTGTCTGAAGCACATCTCGAAGCAGATTAATATTATCAGCCAAGGTTGCATCCTCACCCATAATCTTCG
Source organism: Bacilli bacterium (assembly GCA_012838505.1). Classification (GTDB taxonomy): domain Bacteria; phylum Bacillota; class Bacilli; order Bacillales; family Amphibacillaceae; genus Amphibacillus. Next base: position 14,413 of record DUPD01000097.1, read on the forward strand.
TATCCGCTTCACCACGCATCCCAATCGTAATCACATTTTCAAACTGCCCCGTCCGTTTTAAACCATCTTCCCAAAACTTCGTAATCCCCTCTCGGTTAGAAATAAAGTTCCACGCATCACCATACTTCGAATCTGGCCCACGCAAATACTTATACTCTTCGCCGTAACGCAAACAAGGTTCATGGTGAGATGCACCCATAATCACACCATACTCATCAGCTAGTTCAACGTTTGCTAGACCTGGACCATCATCGTTAAATCGCGCCGACCACATCGCTGGCCAGAGATAATTACCCTTTAATCTAAGCAATAGTTCAAAAACATGATCGTACATTTCAGCATTAAAGCCACCGAAGTTTTTAGCCGACCAGTTACCAAAAGCAGGCCATTCATCATTAATAAAGAAACCACGATATTTCACTGACGGTTCTTTGGAGATATAATGGTAATTACCACTTAACGAAAAGCTCTTCTGACGAGCCGGCTTCACATCACTCCAATCAACTAAAGGAGAGACACCCAGTTTTTCTGACAAATGGAAGAGACCATAAATCGCTGCCCGTTTTTCGCTTCCTGCAATGACAAGTGCCTTATCAACACCTGAAAATGGTTGATCGACAACTTGGAACAAAAACACCTCTCGCTTGCCTGTAATCTTCGACAAATCGATGAGTTGCTTTTCATTAAGTTCGTCTAAAATCGGGCTATTTCCGATTGTTCCATAGATCACAGCGTGTTTACTTAGGCTTGCTTTATCTGTCGTTGATTCTGGTGCACTACCAAAAACAAGTTCTATGTCGTGCATCACTTTCTTGGCAATTTTATTTACACCACTAAATGCCTCATTTTCTCGGTAAAAAAGTGCGCCTGATTGAGATTGATCGTTTAACATTTGCTGATTAATCATAAAGTCCATAATGTTGTCCTCTCTATCATCATATTTTTAAATTACTTTACTTAGCTAAATGATTTGTAAACACTTACAAAATTGTTCGCAAGAAATAATCTGATTGGTTTAGAACAAAGATCATCAGATTCACAATCAGTATCGCAAGTTTACTATAAAGTGAATCGAATTAAAACCAGTCAAAGTCTATTTTTAATTGAGAAACTACACTTATGGGGGTGGTTTAATTATCTCATTAAGTATAAAAAATCCACACCTTCTAATCAAGTGTAGATCTCGCCTTGCTTATTCTAGTTCTCCGTTCCAGCTCATCATGCCGCCGGTGACGTTTGTTACGTTATAGCCTTGGCTTGCTAGGAACTGACACGCATTTCCGCTTCTGCCACCAGACATACAAATGAGGTAATATTGCTTAGCTTTATCTAGCTCTTCTACTCGCTCTGGAATTTGACCAAGTGGAATGTGAGTTGCACCAGGAATCTTCCCCATTGCTACCTCAGCATCTTCCCTCACATCAATGATATTTAATTTCTCTCCATTATTCATTTGCTTAGCTAATTTTCTAGCACTAGTTTTATTCATCTTAATTTCCCTCCCAGTTAAACGTAGACATTCATTTTAGTTGAAATTATATTTTGTCACGATCTTTTCTCTACCTGTGACAAGATCATTAAAGTATTCATATAAATTTATTCCTAAAAATGATCCTGAAATATTAAATACATTTGTAAACCCTAGATTCTGAAGCGCCATCACCATGTTATAACTTCTTTGTCCAGAACGGCAGTGAACATAAACGGGCTGATCTTTCGGGATCTCACTTAATCGATCTCTAAATTGGCTCAGTGGAATGTTAACCGCTGTCTTTAAGTGACCTCGCTCAAACTCACCAGGCTCACGTGCATCAATAATAAATGCATCATTCTCGACAAGCTCCCTTACTTGTGACACTTTCACTTCACGATAATATCCATTCAATTGATTCAAAGCGACCAAAGCCGCATGATTGACAACATCCTTGGCCGTGCCTAACATTGGCGAGTAGGACAACTCTAAATCTTTCAAGTCTGCTAACGTTCCATTCATCGTAATCATCGTGGCGATCACATCAATCCGTTTATCGACATTTCCTTTCCCAATGGCTTGAGCACCCAAAATACGCCCAGTCGGTACTTCATAAACCAATTTGAAATGCATCACAGAACTGTCTGGCATTAAGCTCACTTTATCACTTGGCAAAATGTAAACTGAGTCATGACTAAATCCAGCAGCTTCAGCTGTTTTCTCATTCAAGCCCGTTGAAGCTGCATTCAAATCAAACAGATGCATTGACGACGAACCAATGACACCTAGTTGACGACTTGGTATACCATAAATATGGTCAGCAACAGCACGCGCTTGCTTTTGGGCAGGCCCTGCTAAAGCGAGTCGAGTTGGCTTGTGTAACAATCGATGGTGAACTTCAATTGCATCACCAACAGCATAAATATTCGAATCTGTCGTTAAATAATGCTGATTGACTTTAATACCACCAGTGACACCAATTTCTAAGCCCGCTGCTTCCGCCAGACTTGTTTCCGGACGAACACCGATCGCCAACACGACCGCCTGTGCAGCATACTTTTCGCCAGATTGCGTTTCAATATGGTTATCAGTAATTTTAGCTAAGCCGTCATTAACAACTAGATTCACACCATGATCAACCATTTGCTTATGCAAAATCTGCGCCATGTCATAATCAAAAGCGGTCATGATTTGATCAGCAAATTCAACTAATGAAACATTATACTCAGCTAGTCGTAGGTTTTCAGCGACTTCAACACCGATAAATCCACCACCAATAACTGCAACATCTTTAACTTTTCGATCAATTAAATAGCGATTCAGTTGATCAATGTCAGCAACATTTCGTACCGTAAAGACATTGTCACGATTGATCCCCTCAATTTGAGCCGGACGAATTGGTGAAGCACCTGGCGAAAGAACCAATTTATCGTAGGCTTCCTCATATTCCTCATTTGACGTTAAATTACGGACGATGATTGTTTTTTCGTCCCGATTAATTTTCACGACTTCACTGTGGATTCTTGCATCAATGTTATATCGGCTTTTAAAGATCTCTGGGTTCATTAAAACTAAAGATTCACTATCTTCAACAATACCACTTAAGTGATAAGGTAATGAACAGTTTGAAAACGACACATGTGGTCCCCGATCGAACATAATCACTTCCGCATTTTCATCTAACCTTCGAACTCTTGCTGCGACGGACGCCCCTCCCGCTACTCCCCCAACAATTAAGATCTTTCTTTTCATTGCAAAGCACTCCTTTTTCATTTATTTAAATCAGTTTCGTCATTCGTTAAAGACACACGAGCATTTCTATACCTACACTGGTATATACTAGCTTAAATTTTTTTCATTATTTCTTCGGTATTTACTTGTTTAATCACCTTATTTTATACCCCTATAGGTATGTTGTCAACTATTTAGTTTTTTTAAAAAAGAACTGTTTGCTTCGACATTGACGATTAAACAAAAAAGCCTTTCACCAAAACAGCTCGGTGCTAGAATAGCAAGCCGAGTCATTTTGATAAAAGACTAATTAACACACATATGAAATTTTTAAAGATTAAATTGCAGTAACTCCACCGTCTGCAACAAATTCAGCTCCAGTTGAATAACTTGATTCATCAGAAGCAAGGAATAGAACAAGGTTAGTAATCTCTTCGGGCTCAGCAATCCGCTTAATTGGAATTTGCTTAGCAAACTCCTCTACAGCTGCTTTTGTATCCTCTTGAACAACCATTGGTGTGGCAATCACACCTGGGTGAACAGAGTTTACGCGAATGCCATAGTGCGCACACTCAACTGCAGCAGCTTTCGTCATCCCACGAACAGCAAATTTTGTATCCGTATAACCGATAGCTCCTCCAACAAGTCCATTGATCGAAGAAACGTTCACAATTGAACCTCCACCAGCTTTTTGCATTGATGGAATTGTTGTTTTCATTCCTAAGAAGACAGATGTCTGATTAATATCAACAATTCGACGGTATTCATCCTCTGTTACCTGCAAGATTGACTTCGCCATTGTAATTCCAGCGTTGTTCACTAAGATGTTAACTGGTCCAAATGCTTCCTCAGCCTTAGCAACAACCTCTGCCCACTCATCTGCACTTGTAACATCTTGTTTGATGAACAGCGCATTTTCGCCTAATTCTTTCGCTAATTCAATACCTTTTTCTTCAAGGATATCCGTTAAAACAACTTTCGGCCTTCTTTAACAAAACGTCGAGCATGGGTAGCACCCATACCTTGTGCTGCACCAGTAATAATTGCTACTTTGCCCTCTAAACGAGCCATAAAAAAACGCCTCCTTAAATTATGTATCTCTATTATTGAACTAAACTACTTAAACTATAGCAGTATTTGATTAAAATTTTCATACTCAGGAGTGAGCAAGTTGCAAACTCAACACAAATTAGATTAAAAATCCCTCCCCTAACTATCAAGCTCTGAAACTGTGACAAACTGATAACCTTCTTCGGCCAAAAATGCTAAGATTTTCTCTACTGCTTCAACCGTCGCACCATGAATATCATGCATTAAAACAATCGAACCATCAGTCACATTCGCTTTGACATGGTTAAAAACTTTATTCGCATCACGATAGCGCCAATCTTGAGGATCAACCGTCCAAAGTAGTGGTGTTAAATCAACCACTTCTCGAACATGATCATTGATCGCACCATAAGGCGGACGATAGAGCTTCGGCGCCTCACCAATTAGCTGTTCAATCGCTTTTGATGTCGCTTCAACCTCACGCAATATCTCTTTACTACTTAGTGTCGTTAAATCCTTATGATTCCACGTATGGTTTCCAATCTCATGACCTTGCTCCGCCATCTCCTCAATGATCCCCGGATAAAAATCCACACGATTTCCTAACACGAAAAATGTTGCCCGCGCCTGATACTCATCTAGCAATCTCAGAATCTCAATCGTGTGCGTTGGATCAGGCCCATCGTCAAACGTCAACGCAATTTTCTTTATATCTTCATCTATTTTTACTTCTTCAGACGAGCCTTGTTGATCTACACCATTATCTTGCTTCACTTCATCAGTCAACTTCTTCTCAACCTCCAACTTTTTAACCCATTCATCCGTTAATAACCCCATCACCTTCACAAAAGGCAACTTAATTTCCGGCGAACCAGCAGCACCTGCTGTCACCTGATATTTATCGAATTTAAACACCAGCGTCCGATCAGTCAAATAAACATTTTCATATGTTTGATCACCTGCATAAGCCCATTCCTCCAAATAATCCAGAAAGAAAAACTCACGATAATCTTCAGACTGCTCAAACTCCTCTTTTAGCAATTGAAAAACTCGATCACGATTCTCTTGACGATCATTGATCATTTCCAATTGTGATATAAACCGATCCTGACTCAAATCAACGATAAACACTTTGGAACTTTGCTCACCATTCGCTCCACCAAGATAACGCTCATTCGAAAAAACAATTGAATAAACATCATCAACAACTGGATAAATATTAAACAATAAATAAAAAGATGCTGGCTGATCTTGCAGAAACGCTTTGTTTGCCTCAAGTTCCTCAAAAAAAGCTGTCTTAGTCATTGAAACATAGTCACTAATCGCTTGATTTAATTGATCATCACCAAACTTAGGATAATGGATCGCCAACTGATAATCCGGCTCCTCCTTTACAAGCGTGACAATATCAATCCCCTGATACGCTGAATGACTTGCTTTTAAATGATCATCTGACATAGACACCCGCGCTGGCGCCACATCAACAGTAATTGTTGCTACATTCGCATTAGCCAACTCTAAAAAAGCCGACAACCAAAAAACACCAACAAACAAAATACTCATTGCTAATATGTAAAAGATAAATTTAAATCGCTTCATAAAACTATCCCCTAAACTTCAATTTTCACAAACATCAAAAATCTTTTTTCTGAAAAATTCGCCACAGATTCCATGGAAAATCTGCTGATGGCAACGACTCCACAGTAATTGGCGCTTTCCGCACAGGGTGCTCAAATGAGATTGAATTTGACCAAAGCGCAATTTGTTGACCACGCTGATTAACGCGTTCACCATACTTTTGATCACCATAAATCGGATGACCGCTTGTCGCTAATTGAACACGAATTTGATGTGAACGCCCCGTATGTAATTGGACAGCCAGCAAACTAAATCCTTCTTTTGATTCAAGCACTTGATAATCTAAAATTGCCTGCTTTGCATCAGGATGCTTAGCTGACTCAACAGTGACAATATTTTTCCGGCTATCCTTTAACAAATAGTCTTCAAGTCGACCTTGTTTCTGTCTCGGAACACCATGAACTACAGTTAAATACGTTCGCTTAATCACGCGCCTCCGAATCATATCAGACAATCGGGAAGCCGCCTTAGACGTTTTTGCAAACACAATCGCACCGCCCACCGGACGATCCAACCGGTGAACAAGACCTAAATAAACATTACCAGGCTTTTGATAACGAATTTTCAGATCATCTTTCAGGATTGTTAATAAATCAAGATCACCACTCCGATCCTCCTGAACCGGAATATTAACCGGTTTTTCTACGATCAATAGATGATTATCTTCAAATAAAATCGGTATCTTCATTATTTAGCTCCTCAAAACTTGTTACATTAATCATACCATTTTTACAGCGACTTTTATGCTTATTCTATATTATTGTTGAAGATTAAAAATTCATGCACGGATTCGAATCAATTGATTGTTCACTAAAAGTATGGCTTAATAGATTGGTAGAAGAATTATACAGAGATGGAGTGAATATGTAAGATTGGGAGAAAGAAAAATCGATCATATGCTACAAATCAAAACAGGTGGCCTTAGGGAATGGCGGAAAGAAACAGACAAATATAATAGATATGAAGCAACACCGTATCAAGCACTAGAAAGCTTAATTCAACATTATAAGCTAAAGCCGACCGATCACGTCGTTGATTTCGGTAGTGGTAGAGGAAGGGTTTCATTTTTCCTCCATAACCACTTTAATGTGCCCATTACTGGGGTCGAAATGAACGATCTCACTTTTGAAGAATCACAAATTAACAAGGCAACATATCGACAGAAAAATAAACATCTAACAGCACCGATAAAATTTGAATTTGGACTTGCTGAACAGTACGAGATTAAGCCAGAAGATAACGTTTTTTACTTTTTCAATCCTTTTTCAGTGAAAATATTCAAACAAGTCATCCACAATATTTTACGTTCCGTTGACGAACACAAACGCCCTGTCGACATTATCTTTTATTACCCACTGCCTGAATTTAAAAAGTTTCTTAAAAAAGAAACGCCGTTCAAACTGATAAATAAAATCCAAGGCTACAAGCCACACAAAAAATATGGTAAATTCTTAATCTTTAGGCTAAAGTAAATCGCAAAATTTAAAAGGTGTCTCTCACTTTAATACTTGAGAGCCACCTTTTTGATTACTTCTGATGGAGTTTGCGATGAAGCTCGCGCACTTGTTCCGCGAGCTCTGGAACAGGTCCAGCTACTTCTGTATCCCGAATCACATCTTGAATTGGCAAATTACGAACACGGGACGGCGCCACCCCTAACTCACTTAACCATTGAACAAGCTGTTCAGATGAACTAGCATAGACAATCCGACCTAAACCGACCCAACCATGAGCCGCTGCACACATCGGACAATGTTCTCCAGAAGTATAGACTGTCGCCTGACTTCTTGCTTCAGGAGTCATATTCTCCGCCGCCCATCTGGCGATCGCAAACTCTGGATGTTGCGTATGATCACCACCAGCTACATGATTATGATCCTCAAACAGTACCTCGCCCTCTTGCGAAACAAGTACCGATCCAAATGGCTCATCACCCTTATCAAATGCCATCTCTGCTAACTCAACGCAACGGCGTAGATGCTTCAAATCGACTTCACTAATCACGATAAAATCCCCCTTTAAATTTCAGTAATCGTTAGCTGCACTTTGCAGTCATTATTTATCACTATCCTATCGTTAATATAGCACCTATTGCCCCAATATCCAACTAACGATCACTCACCTAAACATTAAATGATACGATCTTTTATCGTGATTGCCCCAGTCACAAAACCATGCTATATTATAGCTAGAACCTACATCTTAGACCTCGCATCAAAATCTACAAGGATGTGATTTCATGGCAACCCTGCCACTACTGATCCAAGAAAAACCCCCATCACGATTGACCTACACAAAACACGACCAACTGTACAAAGAATTAATTCAAACATTTTTTCAAGAATTTCTCGAAGTGTTCTTTCCTGAGATTCACAAAGCAATTGATTTTGGGAGAGTTAAGCCATTATCGGAGGAAGTTTACACAAACATGCTTGATGGCGATACGCGCAGACTCGATCTCGTGATTGAAACAAAATTGAAAAAAACCGATGTGGTGATTATTGTTCACATCGAACCCCAAAGCTATCAGCAACCCGACTTTAACGAGCGAATGTATCGTTACTTTAGTATGCTCTACAACAAGTACAGAAAACCAATTATCCCGATTGCAATTTTCAGTCACGACCGCCAACCGGTAGAGGATCATTATACGATGGCATTTGATTTTTTCCATGTCCTTACCTTTAATTACTTAACACTACATTTACGAAAAATGAACTGGCGTGACTATATCCGTTCTGATAACCCTGTCGCAGCGGCACTACTTAGCGAAATGGGCTATCAAAAAGAAGAACGAATCGAAGTTAAAAAAGAATTTTTACGAATGATTACTCGAATGGAACTCGACCCAGCTAGACAACGCTTAATTTACGGATTTTTCGAATCTTATTTAAAACTAACCGAACAAGAGGAGGAACAACTGATGGACGAAGTGAGCAAACTACCAGAGGCGGATAAAATTTTTGAGATCCCTATTTCTTATGAAGAGAAAGGGAAGGAGATTGGGAAAGAGATTGGAAAAGAAATCGCAAAAAAAGAGATGGTGATCGAGATGCTTAAAGAAGGAATGGATTTAAAATTAATCGAGAAAATCTCACATTTGGATATTGAAGAAATCAAACAATTAAAAGAACTAGCGAAATAAGTAAAATAGCTTAGATCATTAGATAATGCTCGATTCAACTTGATTATCACTAATTGAACTACCTTTACTTATCACTCTCATGCGTCGATTGAAGTAAAATCTAGGATCGGAAAGCAGCTAAAAAGCAGCTCAAAGCCCTGAGACAAGGAGATTTGAGCTGCTTTTTTATTATAAATTTATCGAAGCTTGATTAAATTTCTGGTGTTGAAACGGTAATCCCCTGTTCTTTAAATACCTTTTGGGCAACCTTAAGTGCATTCAGCGCACTTGGGAATCCAACATATGCAATCAAATGAATGATGCACCCGACAATTTCTTCTGGTGTTAAACCGACACTAAGCCCTGTCTTAATATGCATCTCAATTTGAGGTTTACCTTGAGCTACGAGTGCTGTAATCGTCGTCAGCACCTTCTGCTTATTGTCGAGTCCTGGTCGTGAATAAATATCACCAAAAGCAAACTCAACAACGTACTTTTCTAAATCAGGAGCAATATCCTTAAAGCCCGCACCAATATCCATAAACCCTGTTGGATTATCATCGGGTGACTGTGTAAGCTCTTGAATTTTATCGATCCCTTTTTGATAACGATCACTAGTCATTTAAAAATTCCTCCTCGAATTAATTAGTCAGTATCTTCTAATAATAGTAGTACACCACCTCGATAAACACAAGCGAAGTGAATGATCAGACGATATTATCGGCATTAAGCATTACTATAAAAAGTTACAATCGCCTCGGAAAAATAAAAAGAAGCAACCCAATCATTGCTTCTTCTGTTAATCTATTAAATTTAAAATTTAGCCTTTAATCTCTTTTATATACCGGTAAATTGTCGGTATTGAGACTTGAAGTATGTCTGCGACACTAGATACTGCACCTTTCATCGAGAAGATACCCCGATCATTTAAAGTTTTAACTATTTCTATCCGATCTGAAGGCGATAGATTATTTCTCTTTAAATTTTCTTCTGGAATAATAGTAAAAATAATCTCCTCAATCGATTGAGAGAAATATTCCACTTGATTACTAATTCCACTACCATTTTAATGATTATTTATTATGGCGTCTCAATTTACCCCTTGCGCACCTAATCAAAATGTGGCTTAATGATTAAAGCACAATTGAAAATGGAGTGGCGTACAAGATGACTGAACGAAAATACGATCAAACCCTACACATTAAAACAGACGGTCTGAGAGAACCGCAAGCACATACTGAGAAGTATAACCGCTATGAAGCAACACCATACATCGCACTTGAAAAACTGATTAAACAATACCGACTACAGCCTAGCGATCAGGTTGTTGATTTTGGCAGTGGTAAAGGCCGAATCTCATTCTTCCTCCACTACCACTTTGACGTCCCAATTACAGGCATCGAAATCAACACACTCACATACGAAGAAGCGATGGCAAACAAACAACAATACGAACAAAATAACCCGCACTTAACCGCACCAATCAAATTTGAATGCAACTATGCGGAGCAATATCGAATCGCCCCAAAAGATAACGTCTTCTATTTTTTTAACCCTTTTTCGCTAAAAACTTTCAAACAAGTCATCTATAACATCCTAGCTTCAACAAGACGGCACAAGCGCAAGGTCGATCTAGTACTATATTACCCACTCCCAGAGTTTAAAAACTTTCTCGACCAAGAGACGCCATTTCAATTAAGCGAATCAATCAAAGCGTACAAGAAGCATGGCAAGTATGGTGAGTTTTTAATTTATCGAATTTAATAAAACAAAACAGGTGCCTACGCATGAATCTGCGTGGACACCTGTTTTACTATCATCTATTTATCTAAATTCATTAACTAGCTTGTCTAATTTCAGGATTTATAACTACTGGAGCTTTATATGCACCAATCGGTAAAATCTCTTTTCCATATAACTCATTTAATACTTGAGCCATCGCAGCATAAATTGCTGAGAAACCACAAATAATGCCTTCATATCCCGCAATCGTTAAAATCACGCTAGAACCTGTGAAGTTGCCAATCGCAAGTAAGAAAAATAAAATCGTTAATGTCCCAAAGACAACTTGAAGTGCTTTATTAATCCGTAACGTCCCGATAAACATAAAGAAGGTAAACAATCCCCACATGAATAAGAATGCAGCCATTGATAACGAACCTGCCGCTTCACCGTATCCCATAATTGGAAGGATATTTAGACCAACTAAGGCTAACCAGAAAAATCCGTACGACGTAAAAGCCGTTGCTCCAAATGTATTATTTTTCTTAAATTCCATGATGCCAGCAATCACTTGCGCTAGACCACCATAAAAGATTCCCATTGCTAAGATCATTGCGTCCAATTCAAAAAAACCTGCATTATGAATATTCAACAAGATCGTTGTCATCCCAAAACCCATTAAACCTAATGGTGCTGGGTTTGCAATTATTTCTGTAATGTTTGTAACTTTCTTTTCCAATCCTGTCACTCCATACTATGATACTTGTGTCAACACACAGCTAAGCAAGTATAGGTGTGAAGACGTTATCATGTCAAGCTTTTCAACCTGTTAAATGATTCCTCTTTTACTGGCATAACCTATACATAATTTTCTCCAACTGAATAGACTATACAAAATGAACTTTAGGGATTGAATAGAAGATGGATAATGAACTGAAAGCATTAATAGGCGAATGGGAACAAGCACTAGGCACACTTGCATCTGCAATCGGTAATACCCCTTCATTTCAATTTAATCAAATCATGCAAAACAACTTAGCGTTAATCGGTAACACGATGCAAGCAACAGGAAATGCTCTAATTGCGGATAGTGAGCCAATTATCACATTGACTAAGATCGGTAATCAAATTCAAGCAATCGGAAACACAACTGTCATCACATCATTATTTACCAAGAACCATGCATTACAACCTGAACTACAGATTAAAGGTGACTTGCTCCAATCTTTCGGAAGTGCAATTTCGTTACCCGATCTATTCATGATCGAAAATAAGTCATCAACTGATCTGTTGAATATATGTGTATCAATCCTCCAGAGCATTGGCAACTATCTACAAGCTTTAGCCACGAAAATTGGCGCCAATGAGAAAGGAACAATGATTAACTTAGCTGGTAGCTGGATTCAAACAATTGGCGCATTTATTCAAGCTTTCACACAAAGTATAGCCTAACCTCTTAATATGAATAAACCGGGATCACGGATAATTAAACCAAAAATTAACGAAATGAATAAATTCCGTCACCTATCTTAATATTTTTTCCTTTTAATTGTTCATTATCGGTACTAAATTCAATCACCTGCAATCGATTTTCGCTTCCTAATTGAAAAACAAATGCATGTTTATCAGTTTTTACGGCTATAGCCTTATCAGCCATTTCCGTATCAATAGACAGGTCAAATATTTCAGCCCAATGTTCTGCAACTGCTTGTGGCTGTTCTACATGAAAAATCGCCCGCTCCATCACAACATTACCAGCTGGATGTTCTTGAATAATACCCGTTTCCTTTAATTGTGCTTCACGCTCTTCATCCAATCCATTCCACTGAATCACAAACGGGTAAGGCAAACCTTGGTAATCTCCAGGGATTGTCATCATCTTCCACTCAATTAGATTTCCTTTTGCATCATTTCTTTTACCGGCCATAATCGGGGTTGCTTCAATACCCTGTGTAACTAGTCGTTCTCGCACCGCTTCAATATCATCTGTTCGTAATGCTAATCGACTTAGCACTTCTTCTTCGGGTAAATGTTTGACTGCATCTTTTACGACATCATTCGGATCGCTTATTGATTCTGCAAGTTTACGATTTTCTAGTGCCAGAAATTCAAGATATGTTAAACCAAAATAACTTAATACATTGTATGTCCCCCACTGTTTATGAGAACCACCTTCAAAAGCGATTAGCCCATTGCTCACAAAAACATCCTTAGCTGCAGTTAAATCATTAACATAATGAACAACATGATCCCATTTGATTTTTGCCATTTCGATTCGCTCCCTTCCCTTTATTTCCCAAGTTCTGTTGTTCTTTGCACCGCTTTTAAAACACTACGCTGTAAGCCCGCAGCGAAATCAGAAATATTTAATTCATGCAACGCATTGATACCAACACCACCAGCAGAATTATTAATATCTAATAACTGTCGTGGATGTTTGCCTGTTTGCTTTAACATTTCAACTGCTCCAACTAAGTTTTCCAATGTTACTTGCCATGCTTGCTCACGAGGAAGGCCTGCCAGGACACCCGCATCTGCCAACGATTCAATAAAATAGTACACATAATTCGGGCCTGCCACTCCAAAACCGGTAAAGATATCAATCAATGTCTCCTCTACATACATCACTTTTCCAAAACCATTGATGAAAAAGTCCACTTGTTCTTGAGTTGCATGTTCGTTAAGCGCGACACCGCTGTATCCAAGGCCTGTGTCTGTTAATGTATTTGGAATGACACGCACGATTGCACGATCTTTTCCTAAGTATTCACTGAATTTTTCAAGTGTTACACCTGCAACAATAGATACAATTACTGCTTCTGGTTTACTATTTTGTTGAATAATTTTACTCACCTGTGCTAAATCATCTTGAGGACGAACACCAATGACGATAATATCTGCTTTTCTCAAAAAATCACTCTGGTCTTGCCCAGTTTCAATATGATATGTCTCTGCTAAGTATATATTTCTGGATTCAACAATATCTTGTACAGTTACTTCACTATTGTTTACTGTTTCGTTAGTAAGGATCGCTCGGATCATTGCTTCAGACATTTGTCCGCCACCAATAAAATGAATATGCTTGTTCGCCATGAGATCTACTCCTTTAATTTTTTTATGAAAAGAAGCAGGTGGGAAAGGATTCCCTATCCCTGCTTCTTCCATTGTTTTTATCATTTATGTCTTATCTTTCTTCCCATGCATACGGTAAAATGAAACCATCATATTTTGATTGATTCGTAATATATTCTTCAAATTCTTCTGATTCGTAAGCTGCTTTTAATGCTTGTGCCCATTTTGTATCTACGTCTTCCTCACGAACAGTTACGATAATACGGTGTTCTTCTGGAGTATCTTCAATTGCTAATCCGTCAGCAATTCTCATGCCTGCGTCAGCAATATAGTTACCGTTAATAATTCCAAAGTCCACGTCTTCTAATGATACTAGAATTTGTGCTGGGTCTAAAACTTGGAAATCAATATCATAAGCAGCTGGTGAAACACTACTTAAACTAAAGTCCGTTTTACCAGCATCTTCAGCTACGGTAACCCAGCCTAAATCTTCTAAAATTCTCACTGCACGCTCCTGGTTTACAGGATCATTTGGTAGTGCTACCGTTGAACCATCTTGAACGGCATCCAAAGAGTCATGTCGAACAGAGTGTAAACTTTGTGGCGCTCCTGGTGAGAATGTTAATCGTACCATATCCATATCTAATTCATCATTAATTGCTTCCATATAGGCAGTACTTTGAAATACACTTGCATCAATCGAACCTTCATCCATCGCAGGATTTACTTGCATATTTTGTGATAAAATACGGATGTCAACATCAAATCCTTGTTCTTCTAGGATTGGTAAAATACCTTCGCGAAACTGTTCCTCATATGTCCCTACTCCAAAACCTACAACAAATGATGTTTCATCTCCGTCTGTATCTCCCTGATCTCCACAAGCTGCTAATACCAATACTCCCGCTAATACTAAGATCATCATTAATTTTTTCATTTTTCTATCCCCTTATTTTTTATATTTTCTCTTTTATGATGGAGCGACTCACATTTCAAAACAACAAAAAAATGAAAGTTGTTTCGGTGAGAGTAACTCTCGGTTCCACCGCGAAGGCTAAACTAACAATCAGTGGAGGAATATCTAGCAACCTTTACTGATTGCAATCCCACTTCATTTTACGCTGTTGCGTAATGTAAATAACGCTTCTTCTGTTGCATCTACGGCAACTGCACAATTTGGCACAAGCAAAAACGGCTCATCTTTTGTTGCTTGTAACCCTTTGTTTACTTGCTGTTCGATCATTGCTGGGTCTGAGTCTTTGAAAATATGATGATCGACCCCGCCGACTTTCGTTTTCTGAAGGGAAATCGTTAGATCTGGATTTCCTTCCGCTTCGGTGTCCCAACTAATACCCTCGACTGGATAATCATCAAAACGCGCTGGATCCGCATGTGGTCCACAAGTGTGCAAAATGCGACCTTTTTTCATCGCATCAAGTACGATCATATCGTATGGGCGAGAAAATTCATTGAAAGTTGCCAAATCAAACAATTTCGGATGCGCTGTTCCTGTTGTTGCATAGAAAAGTCCATCCACACCAGCCTTATCTAATTCAACGATATAAGCCGCCATTGTGGTAGCAATTTGATGGAGTGCTCGGTGAACACCTGCCCGATCTTCCTGTAACAAGGTAGCAAAATCTAGAGGATCTTCACTTCCATACATCGTCTGATCATGATAGGAAGAGTTGCCCGTTAAAAACATTAAAATAGTTAACGGTGAGAACAAGGTCTGAATAATTGGCGTATCCGGCAATCCTTGACGAATCAAACGAACTGCTTCCAATTGTTCCTGTAATGGTGCTGAATTGTTTACATCCACCTGTTCAATCTTTGGTAAATCTTTTGCTGAAGAAACGACTGCATGTGTCTGTTTCGGGAAAACCCAACGATAATCGGTAAAGTCATACGTATTACCAAAAGCTTCTGCTAAATACGTTGCTCGTGGATTTATTTTTACCCAATCCCAATCATATTTCTGAGCAAATTCAACGGTCGCTTCAGCTAGATCGGCAGACGTTTGTTCTTTATCCAAAAAATGATGCCAACCACTCACAATCGGCCGATCTGCTTTTGTTCCTGTTAATAACGCTTCAAATCGTTTTTGTTTATTCCATGTCATCAAATAGGCCTCCATTAATTACGACGTATCATGCGTGCAAGTTTATTTCCAGTAGATTGGATTACTTGGACTATAATAATTAAAATTACTACGGTAGAGAACATCGCAAAAGAATCAAAACGTTGATAACCATAGACAATGGCTATGTTACCAACACCGCCGGCACCGACTGTACCAGCCATTGCAGAAGCACCGACCAATGAAATCGTTGCTGTGGTTAGTGATAAAATCAATGACCCAAATGCTTCTGGTAAAATAAAATGCCAGATGACTTGAAACGGTGTTGCTCCCATCGATTCAGCAGCTTCGATAATTCCAGGCCCCACTTCCAACAAAGAATTCTCTACCAAACGGGCAATAAATGGTGTAATAAAAATAATTAATGGAACAATAGCCGCGTTATTACCAATCGATGTACCTACAATGGAACGTGTAAACGGAATTAATGCAACGATCAAAATAATAAATGGAACCGATCGAATGATGTTAATAATGGGATTTAAAATCATATAAACAATAGGGAAAGGTATAATTCCCCCAGGCTTTGTAACAACAATTAATATCCCAAATATCGTTCCAATAATCGTACCTAATAAAAGCGACATACCTACCATATAAAACGTATCACCAATCGCCTCCACAAACTGATTTAACGTAATATTTGTATCAAACATTAGACAGTAACCTCCTCATACCGAACATTTTGTTCTTCTAAGAACTGCCATGCTGCTCTTTTATCTGATTCTTTCCCCTCAATTTGTAGATACCAGATTGCTAGGGTTGTATCTTGTATTTCAGTCATGTTCGTAAAAACTACACTCACATCCAAGTGAAACGTATTAATTAGCGCTTGAAGCACTGGTTCGGTTGCATGATCACCAACCATCTCTAATTTTGCTAGTGTACTAACTTCTCTCTCCGCTAACTTCCTCTTAATATTTGCCGGAATCTCTGTTCGGACAACGGTTTGGACAAAGTTTTTTGAAGTAGTGTGTTTCGGATGACCAAAAACATCCAGAACAGAGCCTTGCTCAATAATTTCGCCTTCTTCCATGACAGCAACTTTATTGCAAACTTTTTGAATCACAGACATTTCATGGGTGATTAACATAATTGTAATGCCATACTCATTGTTCACTTTTTTTAATAAATCCAAGATGGACTGAGTAGTTTGTGGGTCTAAAGCAGATGTTGCTTCATCGCACAATAATATTTTCGGATTAGACGCTAACGCGCGGGCAATTCCTACTCGTTGTTTCTGTCCCCCTGACAGTTCATTGGGGTAACTGTTTGCTTTATCTGACAACCCGACAAATGCTAATAATTCAGTAACCCTTTCTTTTATTTCCTTTTTCCCTTTTTTCGAAAGGATCAACGGCATTGCAACATTTTGATAAATCGTCTTTGATTCTAGTAAATTAAAATGTTGAAAAATCATACCGATATCTTTCTTAATTTGTCGTAATTCATGTGCCGAACGATCTGATAATAGTTGACCATCAACAATCACTTTTCCACTTGTCGGTCTTTCTAAATAGTTCACCAGTCGAACAAGCGTACTCTTTCCTGCACCACTATAACCAATGACTCCAAATATATCCCCCTTGTCTACTTGAAGGCTTACACCTTTTAATGCTGTTGTTTCAACCTTCTTTCGTAAGTAGACTTTATGAATATCTTCTAATATAATCATCAGGGTCTCCCTCCTCTTACTGCGCTTTTATCTATAGTTTTAATCCTTACCTTTTCAATCTGAATAGTATGTATTATAATACAGCAAAAAGTAAAAATACGCAAGTTTTTTCAACCAAAAAATCCACCCTCAACCGAGAGTGGATTAATTTTATTTGGTATTTATTTTTATGAAAAATTACTGTGCCATTTCTGCCGGTAAAAAGTTTTCGATAAACCGTGCATGTTTATCCAGCACAATCTGATTTGAACTGATCCCTTGTTCCTTAAGTAATGCGATATTTTGCACAAGGAACTCGTCACTCCCAACAACGTAATACAAGCCATCTTGATCAGCAGCTAACTCCTCGACTCTCTGATAATACGCCTCTCGACTATCAACAAACTCGGAAGTAAATCTTTTATCATCTGCTGACGCAAAAATATTCGTAAACAAGAAATCTTTTGATGAATCAATATTCAACGAGTGAACCTGATTAACCCGATCAGACCGCTCAAAGTATTCAAGTACAAGCGGCCTAAAAGTCGCCAACCCAACACCCGATGATAACAAGTAAATATTTTTATCCTCTCGCCTTAGTGGAACGTTAGAATTCGTTTTGAACAAAGCAACCTTGCTCCCGATATCAAGCGTTTTTAAAATCGACTTGAATTCAGAACACTGCTCTTTAATTCGAGTCGTGATCCCAATCGATTTTTCATATGGCAATGTAGAGATTGACATATGACGAACTAAACTACGATTCGGCTTTTCACCAGCATTAAAGCCCTCCAACGCGAAATGCGTGTGCGCACCTTCCTCCCAGGTAAAACCCTCAGGACAATCGAGTAGATACGTCTTAACCTCAGGTGATTCATCGATAATCTGATTAATTTTAGTCCAATATATTTGCATGAAATCTTCTCCCCCTACTTGTGACAAATTTGTGTCTATTTAATATACACTAAGTGATAACAATTCTCAATTAAAAGGTTTGAGTATTCAGAAAACTGCAGTGAAGATAATTTATTAACTAGCTTTACAAAGCCTTCAACAAGGTCGACTGCACAAGCTAAGAATCAAACAAGTATTCTTCAATCCCCGCAACAATCGCTTCGGCAACTCTGTCTTGAAATTGTTCAAAGACAAGTTCCATTTTATCTACATCACAAACGATTTCAAGATCCGGATCGACCGCGACACTTTCAAGCGCCTCATCCCCTGAATAAAGCACCGTCACATTGATAACTATCGTTAATAAAATTGGGGTGATAATCCTTTTCCCAGCGCCTTACTTTTTATTGCCCAGCCTAAAAAATCATGCTATATTAAGGTTAGACCTCGCATCATTGCTCCCTCACCAAAACTCATAAGGAAGTGATTCAATGGCAGCCATGCCACAACTAATCAAAGAAACGCCCCCAGAATCTACCTACACAAAACACGATCAACTACATGACACTACACCTCAAACAAAGATTAATCAAAGATTAAATCGAATCGTACTTAAAATTAACAGTCGAAGAGGAGGAACAATTAATGGACGAAGTAAATAAATTGCCAGAAGCAGATAAGATTTTTGAAATCCCTATTTCTTATGAAGAGAAAGAAATCGGAAGAAAAGAAGGCTCAGCCATTGCGATGAGAAATGTAGTCGTTGAAATGCTGAGAAAAGATTTAGACTTGAATTTTATTGCTGAGATTACTCATTTAGATATTGAAGAAATTAAAGACA
Organism: Bacilli bacterium; assembly: GCA_012838505.1. Classification (GTDB taxonomy): domain Bacteria; phylum Bacillota; class Bacilli; order Bacillales; family Amphibacillaceae; genus Amphibacillus. Next base: position 33,750 of record DUPD01000097.1, read on the forward strand.
TCCAGAAAGAGTTATAGTGGACACGGATTTTTTAAACCTTGCTACAAAAATGCACCCTCACATGAGCGTGCATTTTCTAATTCCTATAAAAATAATTTCTACTATACCAATCTCACCGTATCTCTTAATCCCGGTGAAACGGTCGGGTTTTTCTTGAGGTACTCTTTCAATGCATCGATCACATGTAAATCTAGATTTTTTCGATTGGTTCCATACTTCTTAGGAACTCCCTGAACCGTCACAAATGAGACAAAATAAATTTTCTCATCATCAACTAACTGATCACCAATAAATAAGCTTTGGATCCGTGTCCCAGTTGGATTCTCAACCTTAACGTACACCTTTAGTCCAAGACAACGCTTCAGATAGCCACCCATTTGATTGTAAGGATCACTGGCAAATGTGTTCTCTAAGTTTTCTTCTAACATCGCAACAATTTCAGCGCCACGCATTTCAACAGTCGAAACAGGCGGGTTGGTCGGGATCATATTCCACAAATCATTGACCGTAATCTCACCTTCAACCACCGGAGCACCATAACGCCAGCCATTTGAAAATGCAAGTTCAGCACCTGTTGCATCAAGCAATGCTTCTAACAACAAATTATCCATCGTCGTTTCAAGTTGATAGTAGCGATTTAAAGCAACCTCAGTCTGCCCGACAACCTCTTCAAGCATTGCACGATCCGGACTCATCACTGCATTCACAAGCTTGTCTACCTCTGGATCTGGCACTAATTCTTCCGTTACCTCAATTAATTGATGGGCAAAACTTTGAATTTTTCCGTCTGAAAACTCAACATCCAATCGCCCGATAAAAGAGCCATGACAACCGGACTGAATCAAAATCGTATCATTGATGATCACAGGTTTTTCAAGTCGATTATGGGTATGACCACTTAGCAAAATATCAATTCCATCAACCTCACGAACAAGTTTTGCCTCCTGTGGGAAACCAAAATGAGACAGCACAACGACTAAATCAACCTTTTTCTCTTCACGCAATTCAGCGATAATACCTGGAAGTTCCTCATTACCCAAAGTAAAATAAAGCCCCGTCGCAAAGTGTGGTGGCATCGTCTTATCAACAATATGTTCAGCAATCCCAATCACACCAATCCGTAAACCAGCTCGCTCAATCACACGATGCGAAGGAAAAACACGTTCATCCGTCTGCTGATCATAAATATTCGCAGCCAACATCGGATAGTTAAGCATCGACACAAGCTTGTTCAGCTGTTCTGGCCCATAAGCAAACTCCCAATGCCCCGTCATCCCATCAAAGCCCAGACGATTCAGAATCGGCACAAGCGCCTCGCCTTTAGACGCCACCGCAGGATACGTTCCATGAAGCGTATCACCATTATCTAAAGCAAGCACACCACCAGGATTCTCCTCGCGAGCCTGATTAAAAATCGTCGCAATCCGAGCATAGCCTCCGACATGACGATACGTCTCAACCCCCTGTTCAATAAACACTTCAGGATGCAACTCCAAGTAAGCATGACTATCATTCATCTGTAAAATCGTTAACCGCTTCGACTGCTCCATTACGACACCCCTCGATGATTTTTTCATAATACCCTCTAGCAGAGATCAAATACAATACTCAGATCTAATATATCAAGCTTTCATGAAAATTTGACGAAAATAGAACTCGCAATCTTCATTGGCTATTTTTTTCTGAAAAACTCTCTTGCCATTCTGGTATAGTACAACTAACAACAAAATTAATCGAGGTGAGGACCATGTCGGATCAAAAAAGCGAGCAACAACAAGTCGATGCTTCAACCGCAGAAGAGAGAATTCAAGAAGCCATCGATTTGCCATATGCTATAATTTACTTGAATAACGCAACACCAATATATCAAGAGTTAGGGTAGAGATTTAGCTCTATGACCCTACACCAACCTGCAAATATGTAAGGTGGTCCAGCTAAAATATCGATAAGGAGGTGCAATAATCACGATGACTAAACTTCTTATCTTTTGATGGGAAGTTTTTTTGCTTTTTAAAATAAATTTAGGAGGTGAAAACATGAATACGAGTGGATATATTAGAGGCTATATGGCAAAAAACATGAGTGCTGAGAAATTTATGAATGTCGTTTTTAATGCCTTAAGCAGAGAGTTTGAAGAAGAAGAGCTTACACTAGAGATCACAAACGATGATTTCCAAATTACAATGGGTGATTATCAGACTGTTTTAGATAAGGCATTTGTTGAGGAACACCAAAGTCCTTATGGAATTGATCGCTATATTCTAAAGGAATTTGAGAAACAGGGATTTCATTTAGATATTAACAGAAGTCAGTATGTTCAGTATTGTTTTGGCATTCATCATGGTGCAACGGTAAGTGATTTATAAACTAAGACACGATCAACGACATATTCAGCATGAGAAAGAATGAATAACCAAACACCAAAAAACAAGGCAGTACCTGTGTAAAAACAAGTGCTGCCTTTCAAAATAAGTACTTATCCCAAGCGGATTATAGCGAATATAGAAATTACAATAATATCAACGATTCAATTTACTTCTTCAATACACCGATCACTTTACCATTGATCATGATATCCTCTGGACTCATCTGAATCGGCTCATATTTAGTATTTTTAGAGATTAACAAAATATCATTCCCCATAAACATAACTTCCTTCATCGTGGCCTCTTCTCCAATCAACACAATTGAAATATCGCCATTCTCAACTGTTTCTTGACGATGAACAATGACAATATCACCAATATCAATACCGGCGTTAATCATGCTATCTCCTGTTACTCTTAATGCAAAGGTATCTTTCTGTTGAATGACCCAGCGATCTATAAGCGGAACCATTTCTTCATAGTTTTGAATAGCTGTTGTCGCTATACCAGCCGCGACATCACCAATCAGTGGGATCTTCACATCCACATTTGCATCTAGAGTCATGTTTGTTTCAGGATCGATCACTTCGATATGCTGATGATCTTCTTTATCCTGAAGATAATGATATGTTTTATTATGACGGAAATCTCGATACTTTCTTGTCTGTTTTGTATCTGGCAAAAATTGCGGTTGACATGGTGGCACATCACTCACAATCTCTTCATTTCGGTCGATAATCTTCAGCTCAATACCATCTGTAACAATACCATATCTGACTTCTTGATCAGCCCTCATATATGACTTCAACTGTTCAAATGCAAGATCAATTCCACTTCCAAACGCCTTAACCTCTGCAAAAATATATGGCATGCGCTTGCCATTAACCTCAATCGAAACAGCAATATCAACATAGCCTGTTTTAGAAAAGTGTTGGACTGGATATTCTAAAGTAATCATTTTCCTTGGATATCCAAACGTCTTTGTCAATTGGACTAGTAGCCACTGTCTCACAACTTCCTCTTTTGCATTTAAATCAACCAACTGATCTGTCAGTATGTACTCCTGAATCGAAATAGGTTGAAATGGTCTAACTTTCGAGTCTCTCATCATGCGCAGAAAATCGTGGTTTAAATCCCTAATAAAAGGCGATCTGTTTTTAACAGAGGTCATATAAAGTAAATCATTCGCTCTTGTCATGCCAACATACATCAATTTGCGCTCTTCACTGTAAATAGCCGCATCACTCGTTCCATACACATCATTTGGAATCACATCTTGATCTAAGTGAACCAAGAAAACAACTTTAAATTCAAGCCCCTTAATCGAATGCATTGTAACCAGCTTGACAGAGTCCGTTTCGAATTTTGAACCCTTCCCGCTTAAAACTTCACACGCAATTCCTTCCTTGTTTAACGTTGTTGCAACACTATCGATCAAACGACGCTCTTTTGCGACGATACAAATATCCCTTAACTGATAATCATTTTTCAGCGACTTAATTTCGTTAATTAAAAAATCAACATGTTGCTTATCATTTGGAAAGAATCGATAGATAGGCGCATGCCCATGACGATCAATTAAAGCAGGCTTCACAAAATCAATATTATTTTGTATCACTTCATCTGAATCAATCAAACTATAAGCAGCCTTTGATATTTCAGTCGTTGTTCGGTAATTTTTCGATAGCGTTTTAGATCGCCCACTCATATCGTAGCCGATCGTCGTATACGGCCTACCCTTACCTAACCAGGACTGGGAGTAGATGCTCTGCGTATTATCAACAACAAACATAATTGAAGAATATTTCTTCTCTTGATGCAAAAGCTTTAAAAACTTCAATTGAACCTTCGATAAATCCTGACTTTCATCGATGATAATATGAGTATACTTTTTACGCGTAAATTGAGCTGCTTCTTTTAACGCTAATTGGTTCATCGTCTTAAAATCAACGCGACCCTCTTTGAGTAAAAGCTTATCATACAGCTCCATCAATTCATAAATGGCCTCTCTCGTCTTAGAATTTTTAAATAGTTTTTGCGGACCATTATCATTTTCATTCGCTCGTCCGATTCGATCGATCTCTTGATACACACCTAAATCAGGAATATCACAAGCCTTGATCCACTCAATCTCATCCAATAGAAAGCTACTATTCTTCGGCGAAAACAATTTAACATCGGCATATTTTTCTTGTAATTGAAGAATCGCTCGTTGTAAGATCTTTCGTTGTAATGGCGCATGTGCAATTTGATAAGAAACATTATGCCGCCGTTGATAACTCATAAAATATGAATACATCATGCTATCAATATTCTTAATCTCTGTATCACTATTAGATTCAAAGAAGTTCTGCAGTAACCCTTCTTCCAAATCACTTTGACTCCCATATTGAAACTTAATATATTCTAGTAAGGTTTTATTAAATGTCACCAGCAGAACATTATCATCATCCTCAGGGCAATAATGATTCTTTAAAAAAGTAATGCGTCTAATAGCAACAGTCGTTTTACCCGAACCAGCAACCCCTTTAATCAAAGAATGCCCAACAGGTTCTAATTCAATAATCTTCCTTTGCTCTACATTTAGTTTCATTGTTTTTACCCCCTCCAAAGGACCATAATATAGTACATACTTGTCTATTCTTATCATAGCACTTTATAACTGTTATTTTAACTAATTATAGGGATTCTTTTCACTTATTGATGGGGTTTGTCGGTTTTTGAATAAATTTATTGAAACTAACCTGTATATTACTTGACTAATTTTTTATTTAAACAGTCCGTTTAATTTAGTTGGAAAGAAAAATGAATGAAATGACATTTAAAAATGTATACGACTGGCCAAATACAAGCGAGGGTGATGAACAGTAATTTCTAGATATACCTTTTACATACTTACACACTAAATCGCCAAAGTTCAGCTCTCATGATATTGAAAAAGATTTGTCAGAAGTTTTTATCTAACTTTTAACGTTTATAGTTAGACTCTTTCATTATGGAAATGCAAATTAGAATGAATCAACGTGTTATCGATGTTTCTACTAAAGCTTCTTGTTATATCCTTTCTCTAATTTCCATATAAAGCTATCTATCTTCTCTCAGAGATCGAATGAACAATCATAAAATCACCAATTAAACTCGAAGTATATTGAAAATCACTTTTCTCACCCTTATAAAACTCTTTTACATCTTTCCAAAACATAGACTCCGTAACATTTGTTTTTGAGTTTGCCAACCTTATATATCCATTAAATGCATTTCCAACGTGTATAGCATTATACCTTCTACTATTAACATTTACATAGTCTTCTACATAGGAATTAGTCTTATATTTATATTTCATAATTGATTCATTTTTATGTCGTTCATAAAAAGTGTTTGATTTTAAAATATTTACAAAGAAAACTCTTACTCAATTATTCCACTTTGTAAAATCTATAATAAAAAACCATCTGTAATCAAGATATTCTAATTCATAGACACCAAAATTATTCTGAATTTTTATTTGCTTAACCTTATCCCTATTTTTCAAGAACACATCATCTTCCCACAGCATTCTATCATGATTTAAAGCAGCTTTATTTTCTTCCCGCTAAAATAACCTTAATCTTTTGCAAGCTATTATGGTGGTATATGGAAAAACGTTATCAGAGTTAACTTTATTTAGCACATTCGCACCGCCTAACTTTTCTTAGATTCCTATAAATTATATAATAAACAGCAAGAATTTAATCAGGTAAACTAAAAGTCATTCTTGTTTGGCATTGTTAGCCTCAAGTTTTCCTTTTCATCATCTACTACTTGAATGTTTGTCATATGGATTCACCTTCTTCAAAATCTTTGTTCTCATCAATTTCGCTACCAGATTGTCTTTCTCTCTTAATATTTAAACGAGCACTTTCCAAATCAATAATTTTAGACTGGGTTTTTTTCATTTCTTTATCTTCAGTTTCCTCTATACCCTTTAGTTCTTCTTGTAAATGAGAACGATCCGCAAACTGATCAAACAAAGCTTGTTTGTTACCAAGCATATCCATCATCAGTTCATCTACACTATTCACGGTTAACAGGCGATAAACAAAAACATTATCTACTTGTCCCATTCGGTATGCTCTTGCAACAGCTTGACTTTCTAACGATGGTTTAATCTGAGGCTCACAAAAAATAATTGTGTTCGCAAATTGAATATTCAACCCATATGCAGCTGTATTAATTTGGGCTACCAATACGTTTTTTGTTTTCGAATCACGAAATTCATCAATAATCTCTTGACGTTGCCCTATTGATACATCTCCATGAATAGAGCCAACAACTACATTGCCTAGAGACTCTTCAACTGTTTTAATCACATCTCTGAAGAAGCTAAATACTATGATTTTATTACCATTTTCAACAGCCTCATTAGCAAGTTCTAATAATCGGTTTATTTTGGGACTTTGAGCTGGACTACCCCCTGTCCAAGCTGCTCTACGCATTTTCATAAATTGTCCATTAACAACAGCTTCTTTGTATTCTTCAAACTCTTCATCACCAAACTCTAACCACTCTTCAACTTGATTTAATGGAGGTAACTCAAGAGAAACATCATTTTTAGTTCTTCGTAAATATACTGGTGCAATTTTTTTACGGTATTGATTTGCATTAATTCTCATTCGTGGATTACTAACATCTTGAGCAATAGCTGGAGCAAGAGGTTTGATTATTTGAGTCATTTCTTCAACTTTATTTTCTAGTGGAGTACCCGTTAAATAAAGGGCATACTTGCTCTTTCCAGTTAATTCTCTAATTTCTTTAGTACGCCTTGCATTTGGATTTTTAACATAGTGTGCTTCATCAACTGTAATCATGTCAATTTCATCTATACGATCAAAATTTAATGCTGAAGCTGTACTATATGTGGTAATTGCTACACCACCAGTGTGTTGCCATTCATCTAGAATATAATCACGTTTAGGACCGTGTGCTCTATACACATTTAATTTAGAAAATTTATTCAGCTCCCTCTCCCAATTTGCCATGATACTTGCTGGACAAATAACTAAAAATTTGTTCTTGTTATCTTTACCTGTTAGATGAACCATAGTAGCGATCGAAATCAATGTCTTTCCTAGACCCATTTCATCACCTATTAGGACTTTTTTCTGAATAAGTAAATACTTCGCACCAAAGTCCTGCCAACTTCTTAGGGTTGCATTTAAACCATCCTCATTTAATTCAGTATTCTTTATTCTTTCAATAATCTCTTCAGATAATCCAGACCTTTTAATCGTATCCTCAACATTTGCTGATCCTATACCAAATTCTCTTTCTAAAATTGCATAATACTCTGCAGCATTAGCATTGAAATTCGACCATATTGATTCTTTCTTTAATTTCATAGCTACTTCTAACTTATTTGAGTACTCAACAACTGTGGAGGTATATCTGTTTACAAAATCATTTAATTTACGTTGTTTGTTTAAATGCTCTTCAAATAATACTTCATTTTTGGCTAATTGCTGCATTGCCCACTCTGAGCGCACAAAAGTATTATCCAATAAAAAGTTGAATGGTAATTGATAATATTGTAATTTTATTTTATTGATTTCTTTGTCTAACTCTTTGTGATTTACTTTTATGTATAATTTTTTTAATATCTCTGTCTGATTATTTGTTTTATTAGCTGGATCAAATTTTAAACCAATTGATTTTTCCACTTCACTCTTATAGTGTTCTAAAACTTCATAAAGAAGATTGTTAGTTTTGTGTCCAATTCCATCAATCATCATGAATGACCTGTATTGATTCATTTCACTAACAGTACTTATTCCTTTTTGAGCTAGTAGGTGTAACCGAAGACTAGAATCAGGATACAATTTTCTAAATTCATCTATGCTAGTATCTTGAAGTTCATTATCTACTTGTTGTTTATTCACTTCACTTATTAATCTTTTAATATTGCTTACAGACTCATTGCTTTTCTGAAATACTACTTCAGCTTGTGTTTTAAATTCAACTAATTTCTCATACTTTTTTTCATTTTCTTCGAAATCTTCTTTGGATATTCTTGCTATACTTACACCGTGGACTTCTTTTAGTTTTTCATAATAATTGTGCTTGTTTTCTTCAAAATCAACCCACAATTCATTTTCAGGCATGTTTAACAAGGGGTTGAATTGAAGTGATATGTCTATTTCAAGCTGATCAAATTCATTATTCAGTAACTTAACTCTTTCAATTGATTGAAGCAAATCTTGTTTTTTTCTTTCTCCGTAAAACTTCCAAGCTAAGTTCCAAAGTATATTTGTCCTCGGATACTTATTACGAGCAGATTGATATCTTGTTATTAATGATGTATCCTTTATTTTTTTCATTAGTTCTCCACAATTATGTTCCAAATATAATTCTTTTAAAATAGCTTTCTGGCTTTGTCTTGAACCTGGAGTCAAACGTATATCGGTTTGATTTATAATCTCTTTTACGTTCGCATTTCTCTCAGTCTCAGATGTCAAGATCCAATGAATCTGTTCCTTTTCCTCATCTAATTCTGCTTTAGCAATTTCTTTTTTTACGTTATATAATTCCTTTTTTGCTTGTTCATTTATTTGTTTAACTTCTTTATGGGCTATGGACATTTTGCGATAAATGGTGTTACTCCTTTTAAATATTTTATTGATCTCTTCTCGATCGATATATTGAGTTTCCATATAATTCACATCCTATTATAATTGAAATGAGCGTAAAAATAAGTAAAGGAAAGGTAATGTCTAGTATTACAGTGCATACATACTAATACTCATATAACGAATATTGCTTCTTAAGCTCTGGAACTATGATTTTTGAAGACTGAAATTGTTCAGAGTAATAATCAATAAGGCTGTCCTTGTCGCGATCATTTAAATGAACAATCATAATTTGTTCTGGTGAATGCTCTTTAAAAATATCAATTATTTGTTCGACATTTGCGTGTCCACTGAATGCTGGAGAAGAGAATATTTTTGCTTGCATTTGGTATTCTACATTATCGATTGTTACAACCTCATCACCGCCAAACACCAAACCACCGACCTCATCCGGATCTTGATAGCTGACTGAAATTAAATTAGTGTTATCATCATTAATATAATTTTTAAGGATTTCTTTAGAGAATCCTGATGAAAACATCCCCGATGTCATGATCGCTATCTCCCCGTGTGCAACATTAAGATCATATGCTGAATTACCAGTTTGCCTAGGGTTAACTATGAGATTATTAATCTTGAAAATGTCTGTAAACATATTATCACTAAAATAACTAGTATAATTCTCTTTATCTAATGAATAGCTAGTGTATAAATTAATAAATTCTTCTATCGTTGGGCTATACACCTTGACGTTTGTATCTTCTGGAATTATACTCTGCATCATGCCATTTCTAATTTCATATAAAATTTGCTGAGACCTATCAACAGCAAAAGCAGGAATAATTATCCGTTCATTATTTTCAATTGCACTCCCCATATATTCTATAAGCTGCTGTCTTTCTACATTAGTATCATATTCATTTACATTTGTTCCGTAGGTCCCTTCCACAAACAGATAATCTATCGGATGATTAAATCTTGAATTTCTCAACAATAATGGGTTATTATTACTTCCTATATCGCCAGAAAATAGAATATTTTTATCCCCAATTGTAAAATAGATCATTGAGCTACCCGGCAAATGAGACGTGTAGAAAAATTCAACTGCAACTTCTTCACTCAAATTAATTGACTCTTCATAGTCAACTACCACTATTTGATCTTCTAATCTATCACGCATTTCCATTTTCAAAAAATCAACAGTAGATCCGGAAAGATAGAATCCTTTTTGATTTAATTCGCTTCTCTTTGTATTTATATACATTTTATTATGATCTTCAACTTGAAATTCTCCATAATTAAACCCATCTATATAAACTGGTTTGGCATCACTGTTATTATTCCTTGAATAATAAAATCTTTCTATTCCTAAATCACTGTATATGAGATTAGACAATGTACTTATGATCGCGATATCCTTTGTAACAGATGTCATATAAATCGGCCCCTCGTATCCATTCTCAAGTAAAAGTGGGAGTCTTCCTATATGATCAGCATGTGCATGCGTAATAAAAATAGCATCAATAGCTTTTACATCTAATTCAGATGGAAGTGGATAGTTACTTCCTTCGTCACCATAAAATGAGCCAACATCAATTACATAATTTTCTGTTCCAACACTAAGCTTGTGTAATGAACCTCCTACAGTTTCCATGGCTCCAAATCCAGTGTATGAAACCTTAATTACATCATCGACTCCTGCGCCATTCTTATTATTACAACCTATTAATATTAACAAAAGCAGCATTATTGCAACCATAAAAAAATTTTTAAATTTAGTATTCATAATCTCTTACAGCTCCGTATGGGAAAAATTATTCTTTTAAAACTTTGATTTGTATGGTAAACCATTTACTTTAGTTCAGCAGTTACATATTGCCCTCAACCTCATTATCCAACATCCAAACCCTCTTAATAGGAATCTCCTTTTTAATATCATCACTCAGCTTCTCATAGTTCTTAAAGATTTCTTGAATAACTGTTTTTGAATCCCATAAACGAACTTTAAAGAATTGCTTAGGAATTTCTTTCGTAACAGATGATTTAAAACCACTCCAAGAAACTAACAAGCCGAAATCCGCACTATAATTGCTCATCGTTCCTATTAGCTGGTCTAGAGTTGGTCTATCAAGTGGGGCGTCTGATGTTTTTACTTGAACACAGATTTTCGGATCACCAAAACCCAGCGTATCTGATGCTGCAAGAATATCTACACCTTGATCTGCTCCCTCTGGACTTCTAAAAGTAGTGAATCCTTTTGCTTTAAGGATTTCCTCTACTAAATTCTCCATCCTATGTCCCTTAAATCGTTGAATAATCCTATCGGAGATTTGATCATAAATATATTCCTCTAAGTCAATCGAAACAGTTTCTTCATTTTCCTCAACTAGTTCCTTAACATTTTTATTTTTTGGCACATACCAATTATTGTTTCGCATTTTTCTTATACGTTCTTCTGCATTATTTCTCTGGATTCTACAAACTGTCATAGAAGCACCAAATGAATATAATATATCTTGATCAAAACGATCCCTTGGTATGTCTGTTGCGATCCAATTTACTTTGCGATAATGATAGTAAGGACTTCCAAGTGATTCGTCAAACACATAATCACCTCTGATCTCTCCTATGTGTATTGTACGATTGAGTTTTGAAGGTAAGATGATTAAATCACCTTGTTCCATCGCATGTACAATTGGCCAAATTTGAGAAGCCCAATTTATCGCTCTTTTTTCTTTATCTAAATCATAGTGATCGATTAATTCTTTATAGAGAGCTTCCCTTGATTCAATTTCTTTTAAATCCACATTAAGGTCATCCCAAGTAAGATAGACTCTTTCATCCTCTAAAAACTTATTTTCAAATTCTCCTTGTTTTCCTGCGCGAAATAGCCAAACTGTCATATGAATCTACGTCCTTTATGTTTTTTTAGAATTAAGCGAAATATAACTTCCGCAAATTACATAATTTACGATTAAAGTATATATTTTGAACTAAAAAATAGATAGTAATACTATGGCTTTAAAAGCTAATTCAAATAATCATACCAATCAGTTATTAACATTTGAGCTTCATTCCAAATGTCACTAAATGGAGACTTAGGTACTAAAAAAATCTTTATAGCTCCTTTAATAGGATCATCTTTTTGTCTCTGTTACTGTTTTGGGTGTAAAACCTTCCTTTTTTTCACTGTTATAAAACCATTTCCCATATGGTTCTAATATATCATTAATAACAGGTATAATTTTTCTAACCAAATTATCTAAATCTGTTTCTGTTTGCTGGGGGGATATACAATATCAATAGTGATAAATTCACTAATAATGAATTTAAAAATGAAAACTTGTCTGCAATCTCATTTACTGTCTGCCTTATTCTATTTCTAAATTCTTTTCCCTCTCCTTTCTTACTTGGTAAACCTTCTATGGTAATTCGATTCTCTTCATTAAATAAAAAGAATTTTTTTCTGTAGTTCAAATTAGCAAAATAACTAATGTCACTTAACACACCTTTTGTAAAATTAGTTTCTACTTCTAAGTATAATCTTACTAAATCTAAAATGTTAAAAACCAGTTCTTCTAAGAAGGATTTCTGCAATCTGTATAAAGCCGATTCTTCCAAATCCCTTTTTATTTCGTCGGAATCAAAGAGACTATGAGTAGATTTTATTTCTTCATAAAAATCCAATTCATTAGAGAAATCACTTCTGAAACTACTATTTCTTAAGTCTAGTAATTCATCTATTTTCTTATAAGGGTTCCTAGCCTCACAATCGAAATCATTATTTTCTATTTGTCGGATTAATTTTAAATCTTTTATAAAGTTAGATAGTCGAGCAATTTTGATTGTAATTTTAGGGTTTTCATGCGGTTCTTCAATATGATGATTAACTATCAAAGTCTTAACTTGTCTGTCATCTTGGTAAAGTAAATTTTTCCTCTTTATATTTATCTTATCTATCGGTTCAGATAACAAATCCAAATAATTCTTTGCTAATGTATGAATATGCGGAGGATTACTAGCTGCTGAGTAAAATTGTATTTCAAGAATTACTGGACCTTGAAAAGCTCTACGTTTTAATTTACTCATTTGTTCATGAACATGATTTTGAAAAATCCTTTTTTCATTCTCATTTATACTATTCTTACTTCTTGGCTCCATTGGTATAATCAAATTTATTTCTTGTCTATAACGATCCATATGTTGAAAGTATTGACCTTGACCTGTTCTATATAAATAATCTAACTTTTTGATAGTATTTAACCTCCCTCTATAAATTAGTTTTCTGTAAACTAATACAAAGGAGTTTATTTCTCCCCAACTAAATTCAGCCAAAATAAATGATGTACATTAGGTTTTTCTAATTATTATTAATGAGCGAATATACAAAAAGCCAACCTCAATAAAGTTCTTTTAAGAACTTCTCTTTTGATGACTGACTTTCGCTGTTATAATGTGTATTCAATTTTCGCTCTTACTAATTTTAACCTCTAAAACCATTCTACCTCAACTCACCTCTCAAGGGAACAATCACTTCATCCAATACTATTCTCCACTGGCGTTTCATTTCTGGTCCGTACTTTAATGGTTTAGCGTCAGGGTTTACCTCTTTGTACTTATCAAAGTTTCTGCTGTTGATAATGTCACTGATATTTGGAATTGGGTCATTGCCGATGACATATTGAATCGCTGATAAATGTAATTGATCTTCTTGAACAAACCACGTGTTGGCAAATGCACTAATTGCTTTGTTCTGTGCTTGAGTAAAAAAGTCCCTTTTAATAATGAAAATATCTTCATTCTCGTCAACTTCTTCATTATCAATGGCGTTTAAAATAGCGCGATAGACGTCCTTAACTACTTCGGATTTCTCTAGTTTCTGGAGCGCCTTTTCAATATCGTCTCGGACATTTTTATTATTTGCTGAGTAAGTTTCTAGTAATTTATCAATATAAGTTGAGTCGATATCATAAAGTTTAATCGCATTTTCTCCGTAAAACTCAATGTCAGAGAAATCCGCTTCTGGCTCATCATCTTCTTGTTCCTCGATTAGTGAACCTTTTACCGTGTTATAAACACCTACAGATTCTTCGATCGTCATCACTTCTTCTTGAAGTTGATATGACCGCTCGACTTCATCATTGTATTCGTTATAAGTTACTAGAGCTTCATAGGAATTATTGAGCTCCTGAAAGGCTTGGACAAATTCAATTCTAGTTTCGATGGAATCATGCTCATCAATTTCACTTACATTTGGAGCAACCTCTTGTAACCTCTTATGAGCTGCTTTAAATCGTTTCTTAGATTCAGCGTAAGTTGGATAAACCAAGGTTGATTCTTCTTGATCTTGAGAATATAACTTTGTTGCTTCTTGGACATTGTGTTCCATTGTATGTGGCTTTCTAAAGGTTACGATTAAACCTTTTGTTTTCCCTGGATATGTCCGGTTTGTTCTGGAAAAAGCTTGAATCAAGTTAGCGTATTCTAAATTTCGATCGACAAATAACGTTTGAACTGTTGGAGCGTCAAAACCTGTCAATAAGCGCTCAACTACAATAACAAGATCAACCTGTTTACCAAATTGCTTAAATTCAGCTCTTTTCCGCGCTAGTCGATTATTAATATCTCCGTTATATCGATCCATGCTTTCTAAAGACCAAGCTGTGCCGTAATATTCATTATAATCTTTGATAATTGCTTGCATTTCTTTTTGATTTGCCGTTGCATTCTCTTCATTTTCTTGTAATGAATAAGTGATTGCAATCCGTGGGAAATCTGGATCTTCAATCGTCCGTCCCGTTCTGATTGGATGATCAGCAAATTCTTTTGCCAGCCAATCTGGATCTTTAGTCATTGCTTTAATCGCATGGTAATAGCGCTTTGCCATATCAATCGAACTCGTTGTTAAGATTGCAGATTTTTGTGGTCGGCCATTTTGGAAATCAAATTTTGTATAAGCATTGTCTGGGCGGAATATTTTGCGAATCACTTTTTCAATATGCTCATCTTGCTCAAATATATCAGGAGAAAGGTATGATTCTTTTTCAATGCCTGACATTTGATCAATGACTCGATTGATTTGATCAGCGCTCGCATTCGCATATTTAGCAGCTTGACTTAATTCATCAAAAATTTTGTTTTTTAATGATATCGGCTCGATCGTATCTTCATGTTCAACTTGGAATCCTAAAACAGATCCATCTTCTAATGCGTTTTTGATCGTATAAGTATGCAACACCTTTCCATACTGATCACTTGTTGTACGTGCTAATTCACCTTTTAATTGTTTCTTATTCACATTAAATATTGGTGTTCCTGTAAAGCCAAACCATGTCGAATTCGGGAAAAATTCTTTGATTTTCTCCATTCCTTCTGCACTTAAAGCCCGATGACACTCATCGACGATAAAAACAATATGCTGACTGATTAGCTTTTGGAATCGTTGAGTTCCTTTTTCTGCTTCGACTCTTTCAGCATACTTTAAGGCTGATTCTAACTTTTGCCTTGTTGTGATAATGACTGCATTTGAATTTGCATCAGATAATAAGGTCTCGCTAAGTTCTCTTGCGCTACCCGTTCCAATAATTAAACTGTTCGAGACAGCATTGCCTGAAGAGATGCCCGTATTAAATTCAGAGGCAAATTTGGTGAATTCTGATGTCGTTTGACTATCCAAGTCTTTACGATCAATCATCATAATGGTTCGATCGACACCTGGTTTACGCGCTAAGAGTTTAGTAGACACAAAGCTTGTTAAGGTTTTTCCTGAACCCTCTCGTGTCAAGGGTATGATACAATAATACTGGCTACAATAACTTTAAACTTCATCTATTTCTATCCATTCATGCTCAAAATCTTCCAGACCTAAGAAATAAGGTATTGGCTTTTTTCTTTTATCATAT
>DUPD01000098.1 GCA_012838505.1 Bacilli bacterium
ACTTTGTACTTCTCAGATGTCTAAGGACCTTTATGAGTAATGTCTAACAATTTGTCGCTTTTCATTGTATATCAAAGGTATTTTAAGTGAGATACCTGATGATAAGCTCTTATTCTTTAGAGATCGGATCGATTCAGGTGTTGATTTCTGACGATTAGCTCCTATTCGTTAGAGATCGGGTTGATTCAGGTGTTGATTTCTGACGATTAGCCCCTATTCGTTAGAGATCGGGCTGATTCAGGTGTTGATTTCTGACGATTAACTCCTATTCGTTAGATATCGTTATGATTTAGAAGCGATCTCCGATGATTAGTGCCTATTCGTTACCTCTCTGCCGATTTTCCGACGAGACAGGGTGCGATTAGCTCTATTTGTTACATCTACCGTGATTTTTTGATGGAAATATTTTAACTATTTATTGACCCAGAAACTTGTTTATCCAGAGTGGAAATCACGAGTATTTGCTCTAACTCAATTGTTCGTCTTTTATTCTTGCACTTCAGTTTACAACACACCTATGAAAGTCATTGGGTGAAATTAAAAATAGGACTTTACATATAATAAAACATACTGTATGCTTTAACTGTATTATATGAACTAATACGGTTAATACGGACAACACACTTAATACGGTTAGGAGGAGGGGCACATGTTTGAATTAGATTTGCGTAGCCGTGATCCGATCTATCAACAACTGGTTGATAAATTTAAATCACTGATCATCAAAAATGTGATTAAAACTCATGAGCAGTTACCATCAGTAAGGACACTTGCACAACAATTAACAGTCAACCCAAACACAATTCAAAAAGCTTATCGAGAGTTAGAAACACAAGGCTATATTTATTCAGTTAAAGGAAAAGGAAGCTTCGTTTCTCCAACCATCGAGCAAGATAATAACTTAGTGATTGAAGAATTAAAAACTGAAGTAAAGAAATTATTATTAGAGCTTGCCTATTTAGGCATAACAGAAGAGGAATTAGTGATGCTTATCAAAGAAGCGATCAAACAGGCTGAAGGGGGAAATGGGAAATGATTCATGCTCAAGATTTAACGAAGTCATACGGTAAAAAAACTGTCGTTAATAAAGTCAATTTGCAAGTTAATAAAGGATCAATCTATGGCCTGCTAGGATCAAATGGAGCCGGAAAAACAACGATTCTTAAAATGATTTCAGGGATATTAAAGGAAAATAAAGGTACGATTTTAATTGATGACCAATCTATTTTTGAAAATACGAAGAAAAAGCAACAATTAATCTTTATTCCAGATCAACCCTATTTCTTTTCTCACTATACTGTGAAACAAATGGCTGAGTTTTACCGAGATTTTTATCCGAATTGGAATGAAGCACGCTTTAATCAATTACAAGCAATTTTTAAAATGGATCTAAAAAGTAAAATTCATCAATTTTCCAAAGGGATGTAGCGCCAAGTTAGTTTTTGGCTCGCTTTAAGTGCAATGCCAGATTATTTAATTTTAGATGAACCCTTTGATGGCTTAGATGTTGTGATTCGAAAAAGAATTAAAAGTTTAATCTTTAATGATGTGGCAGAACGGGATATGACCGTGATGATTTCATCACATAACTTACGCGAGATTGAAGATATATGTGACTACATTGGGATTTTACATGATGGAGCATTTATTTTAGAAAAAGACTTAGATGATTTAAAGTCAGATGTTCATAAAGTTCAACTCGCTTTTGCAGATGAATTTCCTGAACAATTATTTGACTCATTTGATGTTTTACATCAAGAGAAACGTGGAACGGTTCATTTATTTATTGTTAGAGGGGAAAAAGCGGATATTGACCAAGTAGTCAATACGAAGCAACCTTTAATTTATGATTTGCTTCCGCTAACACTTGAAGAGATTTTTGTTTATGAAATGGAGGGGATTGGCTATGCAATTGAAGAAATCTTGGTATAAAAGCGAACTGTTAAAACAAAACTTTCGCCAAGTTGGCTGGATTAGTTTAATTTATTTTTTAATCTTGTTCTTTTCTGTACCACTTAATATCTTTATGACCTATAGCAATCCTGAAAATCACTATATGTATAATCGTTCCATTTTTAATTTTGGTTTAGCTTTTCAAGCCTTTGCGCTTTTCCTAGTGCCAGTATTGATGGCGATGTTTATTTTACGCTATCTCCATCAAAAAGATGCCAGTGATTTTCTTCATAGCTTACCAATCAAACGAAGCCATTTACTCTGGCATCAAGTTGGATTTGGGATTGCTGCGCTCTGGATTCCAATTATCATTAATGCGATTTTGATTTACTTTAATTATTTGCTTTGGGATGTCGAAATGGTTTTTACACTATTGGATTTGACCCATTGGTTAGTCATTTCTCTAATTATGATTAGTTTTATTTATAGTATCAGTTTAATTGTCGGTATGTTAACAGGGATTACGATCATTCAAGGCATTTTTTCGTACATCTTTTTATTTTTACCAACGGGGTTTATTATTTTGTACTATACAAATTTAAACTTTGCAATAATTGGACTGCCGGAGAGTTATTTAATCTCAGAAGATGCATTTAAGTTTTCGCCACTGACTGATTTCTTTCCAATTATTTTTGAACCCGGAGAATCTTATAATAAACTGATTATTTATCTGATTTTAACAATTGTTTCACTGTTAATTGCTCAATTATTATATAAAAATCGATCGGTAGAAGCAGCAACACATCCGATTGCTTTCCAAAAATTAAAGCCAATTTTTATTTATAGTTTCACTTTTTGTTTTACGTTAATTGGTGGACTTTACTTTGCCCTAATGGAGCAAAACTTTATCGGAATATTAATCGGCTATTTGATCTTTTCAATCATCGGTTACTTTATTACGCAAATGATTGTTCAAAAAACGTGGCGCGTCTTTCGTGAGTGGCGAGAATATGGTTACTTTTTCGTCGTCTTTACTTTAATCATCATTTTTATTATGACTGATATAACAGGTTATCAAAAGCGAATTCCTGCTACAGATGAGATTGAGTCAGCTTTTGTGATTACCGATCTGTACCAATTTCAGAATAATGCTGATCGTTATCATTCAGTAGATGGGTTTAATTCAACTGTAGATATTGAAAAAATCCGTGACTATCACCAGTATTTAATCGACCATAGTAGCCGTGAAGATGAACTTTCTTATTATTACAATAATGTAGCGATTCTTTATCGATTAGAGAATGGTCGGACACTGGTGAGAGAATATAACTTGCCAAATCATTCAGCCGACCACGAAGTACTTGATTGGGTTCGGAGTACGGATACGTATAAATTATATTCAAGTGAGGTCTTTTTAATTGAGGCAAATGAAATAAGTGAACTTAGATTTAATTCACGTTTAATGGATAATGAATTTGTCTTAACAAACCGTAAGCAAATTACCGAGTTTTTTGAGTTGCTTAAGGAGGCTAATGTCGAAAGAGACATTGAGGATCATTATTTTGAAACATCAGTTGAGATCACTTTAAAAAATCATGGCTGGATCTACCAACATTTTAGTTGGAACGATAAACAGATTGTTGACTGGTTTGAGCGAAATGGCCTTTCAGAACAATTAATCATTAGCCCAAACCATATTAATTCGATTACTTTTTTTGAAGTAGAAGATCCAGGAAATTTTGATTATTACGAAACAAGTTTAGCGCTTGTTAATAACAAATTAGATGTACCAAAATGGACGTTTACGGATCAAGCGGAGATTGAATTGATTTTTGAGCATTTATATTATCATGACGATATCGAGGATTATGGCATGGCGTTTTACTTTGAAGGAATGGCTGAGCCTGATATTTATTTAATCAACAAAGACAATTTACCTGCTGAAATATTAGCACAAATAAATTAAGGAAAGGAAAGCTCGGTTATGTATGAGACAAGCGAAGCGATTGATTTAGATTTTACGAATTACTACCATGAGCACTACAATGAAATGTACCTTGTTGCGAAGCGTGTTGTTCATAGCCATTATAGTGCGGAAGACGTTGTACAAGAAGCTTATATTAAAGCGTACAATAATTACGGCCATTTAATTGAGAAATCAAAATGTCGTGCATGGTTACGAACAATTGTCATTCGGACCGCAATTGATTATTACCGAAAACAATCGAGATATGAAACGGTGTCTGTTGAAGAAGGTGCGGAAACAGGGAGACTACTTCAGTGTCCAAAAAATGATGTTGAAAACGTGCTTTACTGGCGTTTTGAACAAGCTGGACTATTCGAAAAAATTGAAACATTACCAGAAAATATGCAAGCCGTTTTAAAATTAAAAATTGATACAGATGGAAAAGATCAAGACATTGCGGACGAATTGAATATTTCACTTTCTGCGGTTAAGACTCGATTACATCGGGCGCGAAAATTGTTAAAGATGGAATTTGAAGTTGTAAATTAGCATTTTTTACTGCCGATAGCAAGATCAAATTAAGGGTAAGCTATTGGCGGGAGGTGTGAAAAAGTGAATAAAAAGGGCAATATGATTATTCCAATTCTTGCATCAATTGGTGTTGGTGCAGCAACTTTTTATAGCATGCGTCGAAATGGAAATAAGAATCCGATGCAACAAGTGACAAAGATGCTTAACAATCAATAAATTTTAATCCGATTAGCAAATGCCATTTGTTAATCGGATTTTTACATGAGTGAAAATTGAGTGGTAGTGGAGCGTTTTACCTTTGTCTGAAAATTCCCATATTGAGTAGGATATTGATAGTGTAATATGAACATATTTGCTATACTTGGGTAAATAGAGTAGAAGGAGTAGATCAAATGACAAATACATTTACAGGCTACTTAGGTTCATATACAAAAGAGGAAAGTAAAGGTGTCTATCGAATAAACTTCGATAGTGAGCAGGTGAAAATTACTGATGTAACTCCTGTTGCTGAATTAAATAATCCGACATATGTTACAGTCTCGGTTAATAATCAAAATTTATATGCAGTTTCTCAAGCGGGGGATCAGGGTGGAATTGCTGCATTTTCAATTGATCAGGTATCTGGAGATTTGACGAAATTAAATAGTCTTACGGAAGCAGGATCGCCACCGTGTCATGTCAGTGTCAATCAAGATAATTCAATTGTTGTCACAGCAAATTATCATACAAAACAAATTGTCTCGTATTTGACAAATTCAGATGGTTCATTACGGGCAGTTGCGGATATTGCTGAACACGAAGGCTCTGGTCCCCACGAACGACAAGAAAAGCCACATATGCACTATGCAGGATTTTCACCTGATGAAAAATATGTGTTTGCCGTTGATTTAGGTAGTGATGAGATTACAACATATGCGATTGATCAACAAGGAAAATTCACGAAGAAACATGTATTTGAGACACCAGCTGGAAGTGGTCCACGTCATCTTACATTTGCGCCAAATGGTGAGTATGCGTATGTAATGACAGAATTATCGTCTGAAGTTTTAACGTTAAAATATGATCAGGAAACGGGTGCATTTACACAATTACAACAGCTAAAGGCAATTCCTGATACGTTTACAGATGTTAATGATGGCAGTGCGATTCATGTTTCAAGTGATGGAAAATTTGTTTATGTAGGAAATAGAGGTCATAACAGTATCGCGGTCTTTAAAGTTGATCAGAATACGAATGAGCTTGAGTTTGTTGAGTGGACAGGAACAGAAGGGGATTGGCCACGTGATTTTGTTTTAACACCAGATCAAAAGTATTTAATCGTTTCGAATCAAAAGTCAGGTACATTGACTGTTTTTGAGCGTGATCAAGCAACAGGAACATTGACATTAAAGCAAGCAGATGTAAAAGCACCAGAAGTTGTTTGTGTGAAGTTTTTAAATTAAGTAAATTTAAAACGCCTCAGTAAAGGGAAACTCTTTTACTGAGGCGTTTTAATTAATGATTAGTAGACGACATGGTGTTTTTCGAATTCGGTGATTTTATCTTCGTGTGTTAATGTGACTGCGATTTCGTCCCAGCCATTTAAAAGCATTGATCGGGAATATTCATCGATTGTAAAGCTTGTTTCAAACCCTTTGTCATCATATACTTTTAAATTTTCAAGATCAACAGTTAGGTGGTAGCTATCAGACTCAGCATTTTTAATCAGTTGACTGACTTCGGCATCAGTTAAAACAACTGGCAAGAGTCCATTTTTCGTACAGTTATTAGAAAAAATGTCAGCAAAGCTAGGAGCAATGATTACTTTAAAGCCATAGTCTTGTAAGGCCCATGGAGCGTGTTCACGAGATGAACCACTACCGAAGTTTTCACCACTGACTAAAATACTGGTACCTTTATATTTAGGGAAGTTAAGTGAAAAGTCTTCTCTTGGTCGATCCTTTTTATCAAAACGCCAATTGTAAAATAAATATTGGCCAAATCCTTGCCGCGAGATGCGTTTCAAAAATTGCTTTGGAATGATTTGATCGGTATCGACATTGGTACGGTTTAATGGGTAAACAAGACCAGTGTGTTGTTTAAATGGTTCCATATTTTATCCTCCTCCTTATGCAAGTGTTCTAACATCAACAAAGTGTCCAGCAATTGCAGCGGCAGTTGCCATTTGTGGGCTAACTAAGTGCGTTCTGGCATCATTACCTTGGCGACCCTCGAAGTTACGGTTTGATGTTGATGCACATCTTTCACCAGGTGGAATGATGTCGTCATTCATACCTAGGCAACTACTACAGCCAGGTTCTCGCCACTCAAAACCAGCCTCAAGAAATAGTTTATCAAGTCCTTGTTTTTCGGCAGCTACTTTGACTGATCGTGATCCAGGTACGACAACAGCTTTGACGTTTGGATGCACTTTTTGTCCTTTGATGATACTAGCAGCTTGTTCTAAGTCTGCTAGCCTTGAATTTGTACATGAGCCGATAAAGACATGCTCAATTGTGATATCTTTAATTGGTGTATCAGCTTCTAATCCCATATATTCAAGTGCGTGTTTAATTTCATTTTTATCATTTTCTGTTTTTGCGTGATCTGGGTTTGGAACTAAGTCACTGATTGAAACGGTTTGACCTGGGTTTGTTCCCCAAGAAACTTGTGGTTCAACTTCACTTGCATTAAAGATGATTGTTTTATCATATTCAGCGTCTTCATCTGAAGCAAGAGCGAGCCATTCTTGTTTCGCTTGTTCAAATGCTTCACCTTTAGGTGCGAATTCGCGACCTTCAATAAAATCTATTGTCGTTTGATCCGGGCTAACTAAACCAGCTCTAGCACCACCTTCAATTGACATATTACAAATGGTCATGCGACCTTCCATTGATAGGTTTCTAATCGCTTCACCGGTATACTCGATCACGTAGCCTGAACCAAAGCCAATCCCGTATTTACCAATTAGCGCAAGAATTAAGTCTTTTGCTGTGACACCATCGCCTAATTTACCGTCAAATTGAACGTTTAGTGTTTTAGGTTTAGCTTGCCATACTGTTTGAGTAGCCAATACATGTTCAACTTCACTTGTTCCAATTCCAAAGGCTAGAGCGCCAAAAGCACCGTGTGTCGATGTGTGGCTATCGCCACAGACGATTGTTTTTCCAGGTTGAGTTAAACCTAACTCAGGGCCGATAACATGGACAATACCTTGGTGTTTATGACCCATACCTGCTAAAGATATCCCAAATTCTTCGCAGTTTTTTCTCAATGTATCCATTTGTATTTTTGATATTTCATCTTTAATGTTTGTTATATCCTTTGTAGGAACATTATGGTCCATTGTTGCGAAAGTTCGATTTGGTTGTCTAACTTTCCGATGATTCATCCGTAAGCCTTCAAATGCTTGTGGAGAGGTCACTTCATGAACTAAATGCAAATCAATATACAAAATGGCTCGATTACCTTCTTCATGAACAATATTTTTCTCCCAAATTTTCTCTATAATCGTTTTAGGTTTCGTCATTTTTCTCACTCCTTTAATCGTTTATGATGAAATGAAATCTATTATGGCATCTGTCATTTCAGATGTTGAAACTTGAGTCCCGTTTTCAACTTGAAGATCTGCCGTGTGTAAACCTCGATTGATACATGACGCCACTGCTTTATCGATTAAGTCTGCTTCTTCATTCAGATCAAAAGAATAGCGAAGCATCATTGCACTTGATAAAATCATTGCAATTGGATTAGCGATATTTTGACCAGCTATTTCAGGCGCTGAGCCGTGTGCTGGTTCGTAAAGTCCGACACCACTTTCAGCTAAGCTTGCAGATGGAAGCATACCAAGTGATCCTGTTAAAACGGACGCTTCATCACTTAAAATATCTCCGAACATATTCTCTGTGACGATCACATCAAATCGATTGGGTTGAGTAATTAAGTGCATCGCCGTTGCATCGACTAGGAGGTGTTCAACCTCGATATCAGGATAGTTTTGACTTTGTTCTTCAACAACTTCTCTCCATAATTTACTTGATTCTAATACATTAGCTTT
Organism: Bacilli bacterium; assembly: GCA_012838505.1. GTDB lineage: Bacteria > Bacillota > Bacilli > Bacillales > Amphibacillaceae > Amphibacillus. Next base: position 8,427 of record DUPD01000098.1, read on the forward strand.
ATCAACAGACGTTAACTTTTTACGTCTTAGTTGAGCACTCTCAAAACCTTTTTTAACGATACGTTCAATTTCTTTACGAGAATAAGCAAGGGTATCAACGACATCTTCACCATTGTTTATTCGCTCACTCGGTCGGCCAAAATACAGCCCACCAGTTAATTCACGGACAATGAGAAGATCGCTACCTTTAATAATCTCTTCCTTCAAAGGAGATGCATGTAATAACTTTTCAAACCCTTTTACAGGTCTTAAATTCGCATATAGATCTAGCGCTTTTCTAATGGCTAATAAACCACGCTCAGGGCGCAAGTCTGATGGGTTCTGATCCCATTTAGGTCCGCCCACCGCACCAAGGAGAATGGCATCTGCTTCTTTTGCTGCAGCGAGTGTTTCTTTTGGTAGAGGTTCATTGACTTCATCAATCGCTGCCCCTCCGATTAGATGTGTTTCAAAAGTGAAATGATGATTAAATTTAGAAGCAATTGCTCTTAAAATGGCAACAGAACTATCTAGTATTTCAGGGCCAATTCCATCACCTGGTAATAGTACAATGTGTTTTTTCATCTTATTTTCCTCCTCAATCAACCTTTACTTTAATAAATGCACGATTGACGGCATTTAAGAAAGCGTATGCGGCTGCTTCGAGTACGTCCTGAGATGTGCCACGCCCGCTGACGGGTTGATCATCAACATTTAAATGAATATGAACTTCTGCTAATGCATCTTTACCTTTACCGACTGAGCTTAATGTGAAATCGGTTAACTGAACAGTTTCTGCAATTAATGATTCAATCGTATTGTAAAGAGCTTCTACACTTCCAGCGCCACTTTTTTCGCCAACAATAACTTCTTGATCTGGCGTTTCAATTTTTACTGTGGCGGTAGGGGAGTGGTTTGAATCGTAGTGAACTTGGAATGAAATCAGCTTATATTGCTTTCGTGCACTAACTCCTGTTTGAATATCCATTAATAGCGAGAAAAGATCATCCTCAGTGACTTCTTTTTTAGAGTCAGTTAATAGTTTAAAAGAATTGAAAGCTTCAGAAATCTTTTGATCAGAGAGATTAAACCCAAGTTGATCAATTCGATCTTTAAACGCATGTCGTCCAGAATGCTTCCCTAAAACAAGATTGTTTGATTGGACACCGACCATTTCGGGTGTAATGATTTCATACGTTTGGGTATTTTTTAAAACGCCATCTTGGTGAATTCCAGATTCATGAGCAAAAGCATTTCGTCCAACAACAGCTTTATTTCCAGGCACAATCATTCCGGTTAACTTGCTTATCATGTCACTTGTTCGTTTGATTTCCTTAAGGACAAGACCAGTTGAATAGGGATAAAAATCTTTTCTGATTTCAAGTGCAACTGCCAATTCTTCTAAAGCAACATTTCCGGCACGCTCACCAATCCCGTTGATAGTACCTTCAACTTGTGTGGCACCATTTTGAATACCTGCGATTGTGTTCGCTAAAGCCATTCCGAGATCGTCATGGCAATGTGTCGATAAATCAACCTGATCAATATTAGGAACATTTTCTTTGATGTATTTGAACATCGCGCCATATTCATTAGGCATTGTATAACCGACGGTGTCAGGTAAGTTGATCACATTTGCTCCTGCATCGATGACTTTTTCGATGATCGTTGCTAAAAATGGAAGTTCTGAGCGTGAAGCATCTTCTGCTGACCATTCAATGTTGTCACATTTCTCTTTTGCGTACTTGACCATTTTAACAGCTATATCAATTACTTCTTCAGGAGTTTTCTTTAGCTTATCCTTCATATGAATAGGGGAGGTTGCAATAAAGACGTGAATCCTTGGTTTTTTAGCCTCTTTAATTGCCTCCCAAGCTCGATCGATATCATTTTTGTTAGCCCTAGCTAAGGCCGTGACAGTTGATTTGGTAATCGTTTGAGCAATTTTTTTAACAGCATCAAAATCACCTTGTGAGGAAGCAGGGAATCCTGCTTCCATCACATCAACTCCTAGTCGTTCAAGTTGTTTGGCGATTTCTAATTTTTCTAGCTGATTTAGATTCACACCAGGCGACTGTTCACCATCTCTAAGTGTGGTATCAAAAATCTTAATTTGTTGAGTCATCCGAGACCACTTCCTTTTTGGCATTTGCTCTTTGCTTAACAAATGGCATTAAATCACGAAGTTCTCTACCTACTTTCTCAATTTGGTGGTTGTTTTCTGCTTGATTAATTGCATTAAATTGTGGGCGATTTGCTTGGTTTTCTAAGATCCAGTCTTTAGCAAATTTTCCTGTTTGAATATCTGTTAAAACATCTTTCATTCGAGCTTTCGTTTCATCGTTAATTACACGTGGTCCAGAAACGAAATCACCCCACTGAGCTGTGTCAGAAATTGAGTATCTCATGCCTTCAAGTCCGCTTTCATACATTAAGTCAACAATTAATTTAAGTTCGTGCATACACTCGAAGTAAGCAACTTCTGGTTGGTAACCAGCTTCAACAAGTGTTTCAAATCCTGCTTTTACTAAGCTTGTTGCACCACCACAAAGGACGGCTTGCTCTCCGAATAGGTCAGTTTCTGTTTCTTCTTGGAAAGTTGTTTCAAGAATTCCGGCGCGTCCTGCACCTACACCTTTTGCATAAGCAAGTGCTAAATCTTTTGCTTTTCCAGTATAGTCTTGGTAGATGCCGTATAGTGCTGGTACACCTGCGCCATCTTCAAATGTACGGCGAACTAGGTGACCAGGTCCTTTTGGTGCAACTAAAAAGACGTCCACATTTTCTGGTGGTGTGATTTGACTAAAGTGTACGTTAAATCCGTGTGCGAATACTAATGCATTTCCTTCTTCAAGGTTTGCTTCGATGCTTTCTTTGTACACTTGTGGTTGGTTTTCGTCAGGTAGTAAAATCATGATGACGTCTGCTTCTTTACTTGCTTCAGCAACTGTTTTTACGTCTAGACCGTCTTCGAATGCTTGATCCCATGACTTACCTTTTCTTAGGCCGACTACTACGTCAAAGCCACTTTCTTTTAAGTTTAGTGCGTGTGCGTGACCTTGCGATCCGTATCCGATAATTGCAATTTTCTTTTCTTTTAATACATCCTCTTGAATTTGGTTATTATAAACTACTTTTGCCATTATAAATCATTCCTCTCAAATTTATGAATCTTATTTTTTTATATTTTAATTTTTAAAAAAATTAATACATTTGGTGGTGCTTTAGTTTAAGAGCGAGAAGGGCTCTTGGTCTTGATTCGCTTGTGGTTGTTGGCCACGTAGAAATGCTGTAATTCCTGTACGGGCTAGGTCTTTTATGCCGTAAGGTTTTAATAGTTCAATTAATGCTTCGACTTTTTCTGAGTCACCTGTAACTTGAACTGAAATTGTATCTTTACTTACGTCGATAACTGTGGCACGAAACGGATCGATTATTCCTTGAATCTCCGTGCGCATTTGTGCATTACTTGTGATTTTGATTAAGGCAAGTTCACGAGCAACGATTGCTTTATCAGTAATATCGACTACTTTTAAAACATCGATTTGCTTGTTTAGTTGTTTAATGATTTGTTCCGCTTTTGGAAAATCATCAACATCAACTACAAAGGTAATTCTTGATATGCCTTCTTGTTCAGTTCGACCAACAGAAATACTTTCAATATTAAATTGGCGCTTCTGCAAGAGACCCGTTATTCGATTTAGGACACCACTACGATTTCTTACTTTTGCAGTTATTATGCGTTTCATGGTTTCACTCCTATCATTTCATGTAATCCTTGCCCAGGTGGGATCATCGGATAAACATTTTCTTGTTGTAAAACACGGGCGTCAATTAAGACAGGTCCATCGTGTGCTAGAAGACCAGGTAATTGCTGATCAAACTCTTCTTTAGTCGCTAATTTGGCACCTTTTATTTGATATGCTTCAGCCAGTTTAACAAAGTCAGGTTGAATGCTGAAAATTGATTCTGAATACCGTTCAGAATAGAAGGCTTGTTGCCACTGTCTAACCATTCCAAGTGCTTCATTATTAACAATAACTATTTTTACTGGTAAATTTCGCTCTTGTAAGATTGACATTTCCTGCAAAGTCATTTGGAAACCACCATCACCAACGATGGCGATAACCAGATCATCAGGTGCTGCAATTTGGGCGCCGATTGCGGCAGGGAAGCCAAAGCCCATCGTTCCAAGTCCACCAGAACTGACGAAACGGTTTGGTTGACTGAACTTATAAAATTGTGCCGTCCACATTTGATGCTGACCGACATCAGTAGTGACGATTGCTTTACCTTCAGATGCTTGATAAACTTGTTCAATTACATATTGACCAATCATATTACCCTCTTCAGGCTGATTATACCAAAGCGGATAATCCTGTTTGTTTTGATTAACTTCATCAAGCCATTCAGTATAATCAGGTGTTTCATCAATATGCTTATTGATTTCTATCAGCGCATTTTTTGCATCGCTAACAATTGGAATATGAGTATTTATATTTTTGCCAATCTCAGCCGGGTCAATATCAATATGTGCAATAATCGCTGTTGGGGCAAAATGTTCTAAATTACCTGTTAGTCGATCGTCAAATCGCGACCCAATATTGATTAGTAAGTCAGTATTGTAAAGTGCCGTGTTAGATGCATAAGTTCCATGCATTCCACCCATACCTAACGAAAGTTCATGCTCGCCAGGAAAAGCTCCTAGTCCTTGTAATGTTGTGACAACAGGGATCTGATGTTTTTCAGCAAACTGAATTAATTCTTCAGAAGCCCCAGCAAACTTGATTCCTGCTCCAGCTAAAATAACAGGTTTCCTGGCAGACGACAGTGCTTCTTTTAATTTATTAATTTGAAGTGGATTCGGATTTACTTTAGGTTGATAACCTGGTAAATCAAAACTTGAATCGTATGCGTCAGCACATGGATTAGCTGCGATATCTTTTGGAATATCAATTAATACAGGACCAGGGCGCCCAGTCGTTGCAATATGAAAGGCTTCCTTAACGATGCGAGGAAGGTCTTCAATTTTGCGAACTTGATAATTATGTTTTGTAATCGGTGTAGTAATCCCCATAATGTCTGCTTCTTGAAAAGCATCCGTTCCGATCACGTTTTGAGTAACTTGACCTGTAAAAACAACGAGTGGAAGTGAATCCATCATCGCATCAACAATTCCGGTAACTAAGTTTGTTGCACCTGGACCTGAAGTTGCAATAACAACACCAGGTTTACCCGAAATACGTGCATATCCTTCAGCTGCATGAATCGAACCTTGTTCATGACGAGCGAGCACTTGATTAAAATGTTCTTTACGCAAGAATAATGCATCAAAGATTGGAAGTACGGCACCTCCAGGGTATCCAAACAACGTCGTTACGCCAGCTTCAATCAACGCATCAATCAAAATTTCTGATCCGTTTTTCGGTGTAACTTGATTGGCTTTTAGCTCATGATTATCTTTTCCCACCTTAATACCTCCTAAATGTACTTAATAATGTTTATTGTTAAAGATAATAAAAAAGATCGTTTCTCTCTAAATAATCTGTAGAATACTACTAGATTACAAGGGAGAAAAGATCTGTTCTTTTCACGGTACCACCTTGGTTCACTTCATCATTATAATGAAGTCTTACTGTGCCATAATTATGGCCATTTTGATAACGAGTCGCTTTTAAAGACCCGGTTAAATCTAAAAGGAATCACTTCCGTTCAACTTAACTACTCCAAGACGATGTCAGAACAAAATGTACTTCCGGGCTTCCAGCAACCCCGGCTCTCTGTGAATACATTGACTATGCTCTTTTTATCTTGTCATCGCAATTTTAATATTTAATTTTAATTATGGGTATTATTAAAGTTGAATATTTAATAAATACTCATTTTTGCAAATAGTAAAAATATTATTGTTTGACGACAATCATACAACCAATTTCACGAATGGTCAACCGATTTAGTGAAAATTTTCTGATTTTTTGCTAAATTGTTAACTTTTCAATCAATAATCAGATAAAAATTGGTGTTTTGAGTTTTTTTATTGCAGTGAAACTGTCAGTAAAACTTCTAATGAATGAAGTTTCACTATATAAAAATTAATTAGAATTTTCACATTGGATCACTTAAAGCATATTAATAATGTTTCGAAAATCGAAGCAAACGTGATAAACTATATTTGAATGAGAGGAGCATAAAAAATGAAAAATAAATTATCGCTTAAATGGGATTTAGAAACAATTTTCTCTGGCGGAAGTCAGTCTGTCGAGCTTCAGGATTATATTGAAGAGGCAGAGCAATGGTTAGCAAAGTTTGCTGAACAGTTAACTCCTTTCAGCAAACAGCCACAATTGGATCAATTAAAACAATTAGTTGAAACAATTAGACAGGTTGATATTCACAATGGTGAAATTAGCGCGTTTGTCAGTTGTTTAACGGCACAAGATGTTAATGATAAGTATGCAAAGCAATTAGTGGGAACAAGAAATCAACTAGGCGCTAGTTCTGAAAAACTCATCACACAATTTAGTTTTGCCTTATCGAGAGTAAATGACCAAACTTGGCAGACGTGGTTAGCAGATGAGGGGCTTAAATCAATTTCATTTGTCTTAAATGAATTGAGGGATGAAGCGCGTGAAAAGCTACCAGAAGAACAGGAGCAATTGATTACTGATTTAGAGATTGACGGTTATCATGGTTGGGGAGAAATGTATGATACGATTGTTGGCTCGATGTCTGTTGACTGGGAAGGTGAACAATTATCGATCGGCCAGTTAGAAAATAAATTGAACCATTCTGATCGTAACGTTCGAAAATTGGCTTTTGGAAAATTAGAGCAGGTCTGGAATGAGAAGGCGGATTTGTTTACTGACACTCTGAACCACTTGGCTGGATTTAGACTGCAAACATATAAACATCGTAATTGGGACGAGGTTTTACAGGAACCATTAACGTATAATCGGATGACAAATAAAACATTAACAACAATGTGGGATACAATTACAAAAAACAAACCTGCTTTTTATCAATATTTAGATCGAAAAGCAGAGCAATTTAATGTTGATCAATTGGCTTGGTATGATTTAGAGGCACCGATTAGTCAAGATACAAAAGAAATTACTTACGATGAAGCAGCTGAAATTATTGTTAAGCAGTTCAGTCAGTTTAGTGACCGAATGGCTGAATATGCAATGCTTGCATTTGAAAAGAGTTGGATTGAAGCGGAAGATCGTCCAGGTAAACGTCCAGGAGGTTTTTGTACAAGTTTTCCAAAAAGTAAACAGTCGCGTATCTTTATGACGTATTCAAATACGGCGTCAAACATGGCGACATTAGCACACGAACTCGGTCATGGTTACCATCAATATGTGATGGATGAAGTGGATCAATTAAATCAAAGTTACGCAATGAACGTGGCTGAAACTGCATCAACTTTGGCGGAAATGATTGTTGCCGATGCGATGGTGGAGGAAGCAGAGACAGATGCCGAACGTTTAGTACTTGTTGAAGATAAAATCCAACGAAGTGTAGCTTTCTTTATGAATATACATGCGAGGTTTTTATTTGAAACTAGATTTTATCAAGCAAGGAAATCAGGCTTTGTGTCTACTGAACAACTTAATCAGTTAATGGAGGATGCTCAGAAAGAGGCTTATGGTGAGCAGTTGTCAGAGTATCATCCAGTATTTTGGGCAGCAAAACTTCATTTCCATATTACTGGTGTACCGTTTTATAATTTTCCATATACGTTTGGTTATTTATTTAGTTTAGGTATTTATGCGTATGCGAAAACAGATAAAGAAAATTTTGCAAGCTTCTACGATGCTTTACTTCAAGACACTGGAAGAATGACGGTTGAGGAGTTGGCGAAGAAACATTTAAATGTTGACTTAGAGCAAGCAGATTTTTGGCAAAATGCAATTGATTTATGTATCGAAGATGTTGAGCAATTCTTAGCACTAACTGATAAATAACTCAACTTTCACAGATCAAAATGTGCAAGTAAACATTGGTCTGGTAAGAAAGATGGGCTGTTCAATATCCATATTGACTTTATTTGTACACGCGGGAAATTTAATCACAGATCCTTAGTTTGAGTGTTAATTCGTTCCGAAAAGCAACAGGTTCGCTTTTCGCGGGGATGGCTTCGGGCGCACAGGATGTGGGTCAGTTAGACGTTGCCACACGGACGTGGCGAACTTAGTCTAACATTCCAAAAATATCAAAAGTGGATCTTCAGCTCATCCTCGGAAATAAAGACCGATTTCCTTCGTGCGATGTATCGCTGACGAAGCTTCCCTTGTCCTATTCCCGCAGAAGTCTCACCTGTTACTTATCTCCACTTAGGTTGGCTGTCATTACTTTAACTAATAAGTTTATTTAGTTGGAAAGTGTAGAGAAAACGAATTCCATCAATTTTTATCGTACAAAATTATAATAAAAACACGAATCTTTACGAACAAGATAATAAGGACCACATGTAAATAAGAAAGTAGGATCAAGTGATTGGAACGACGGGTGGCGACTCCATCGGGAAAAGCCCGAGTCCGAAAATCCTTATTGCGACACAGTAGTGGAGCAATAAAAGTTGAGGCCGGGCCCGAGGAAAGCGTCCACCCAGAGTGGAAATCACGGGTCTAGCACCAACAAAATTATTCGTGTTTTGTCCTCCAAGTAATTAATTAAGTCAAGTACTATACCAAAAAGCAATGCCGCCCTTAATCAATCTAGGAGCAACATAAAAATATAGCTGAGAAAGTTGAGTAACTAATATTAATTAATTTGTGTAATAATTGTTTTTTCTGGTTTGTCTTCTGATTCTGACCAATTTGCCAATGTGCTGGTGGATGGTATTTCGAGATCTGGCAAAGTAATTTCAAGTTTATCATCGTTCCGCCATTCTGCATCAAGAATTGGCCAACGGAAGCTGTGGAGACTAGTCATGTTTTTGTCATCGAATGTTAAAATAACTTCTTCCCATGTATCAAGATCAAGGACAAAAAGTTTGTTTGTCACCCAAGGATTAGTACGGAGTTGACGTTCAAACTGAATTAATAAATATGATTCATCAGGGGATGCATTTATTTTAACAGTTCGCGCTTGGTCAGCTAACAGTTTTGAATACTCAGATTCTGTATTGATTAAGACATATGAACACGAATTGTCTTGACAAGCAAAGCTTAATAAAAAAATTGAGTCAAATTTTTCTTTTAAGATTTGAGTGAGTTGCATGTTTTGAATCGCTCGATCACGGTCGTTATGATTTTCTAAAAAATTTGCTAAAATCGGTATTTTATTGATATTTAAACTGATTTGTTGATCGGAAAGAGTAAATTCTAAAAATTGGGCGCTTTCAAGATCAGAAAATTCTTCTGCTACAAGATCAATCGAGGTTTCACTCGTTGGATCTGTCACTTCTTGAATAATGATCGGTGGTTCTTTGGAACAACCGACTAGAATGATGAATAATAAAGAAAATAAATACTTTTTATACATTTGTAGCGCGTCCTTTCAAATCATTTGTAGCAACATTAGTCTGCTTCAATTTGCAATACTTTTACTTGATCATTTTCATAACCAATGGTAAATAAAAGATTAACCGACTTTTTCTCATTACGATTTTGCTCGTCCTGAAATTCTATTGTTGATCTTACTAATACCGTTTCTCCTGTAGAATCAACAATCTCATTATTTAATAAAGTTAGATTGATTAAATAAAGATATTTGGACCGAAAACTCGGATAGTCCATTTCATCTTGTAGCGTACTTCCGAGTAAAGTGTAAGCATTGATGTAATCATTGATTGCTAAACTATCAACGAAATAATGAATTAAATATGTTGCCTCGTCTAATAATTCATTAGAATTGAAGGGAACATTATTTACTCGAGTTGGGAAAGTTAATTGGCTATTTGTGATTGATGTTGACCAGTCCGTAATTTGCTCGATGATTGCTGGAATTGGGATACTAAAAGCAATATCACTTTCTTCAATTCCTGCAGAATTAATCCCAATGACTTTACCTGTTTGTCGATCAATCAATGGACCACCACTATTTCCATGTGTAATATTCGCTGAAATTTGATAAACATTTTCATAGATATATCCGTTAATGTCAAATGAACGATCGACTCCAGAAATAATCCCAACTGAGACTGTATTTTGAAAACCTAGTGGGCTACCGACAGCTAAGATCTCTGCACCTGGAAGATAGTTCTCTGTTGCTTCCAATTCGATTGGCTGGTAATTAATCAGTTGAGGGACTCGAATGACAGCAATGTCCTTTTCTTCACCAATGCCGACAATCGCTGCTGGATAAGTTTCTGCATTTGACATTGTAACTTGAATGGAAGTTGCATCCTCGATTACATGGGCGTTTGTCACGATATCTCCGCGAGAATTGTATAAGAAACCTGACCCTGAACGCTCGGAATAGTCTGTTACAACATTAATTTGGACAACACTTTTCTGTACTTCGTGGATTAAATGTTGCAAATTGTCTGTTGAGCTATCTTGATCTTGATAGGTCACGATAGGTTGACCGACATCAATCACTTGGCTTTGGAGTTGTTCGGTTAAAAATAAAATAAACAAGGTGCCACTGAAAAAAATGATGAGACTAATTAATGTGATAATGACTTTATTTTTTCTTTTCATACACTTACCTCCAAAGACTCAATTGAGTAACCAGGTCACTGTTGTTACTTGAATATCAACTGTTTCTTCAATCAAATTTTTCTCGAAGTGAATATGGTCAAACTGGCCAGATTCACCAGGATATAATGTTTCTGGATAAACATAAATATCATTTGTCTCAAGTTCTTCTCCATCTTGATCGATCAAAACATAGTGGATCAATACTGCGTGAATTGGTACTGTAGCAACACTTGTGAGTTCTCCAGAAACAACCAATTGCTGTTCGCTATTAATTTTAAATTCAATAACAAGATCATCAATAGCATCATTTTCATTCATTTCTTGCTCAACTTCATATTGAGAAAATGCCTGCTCTAATCGTGCTTCCTGAGCGGCAATAAATGATTCTTGTTCTTTCATAATTGAATTTAATAGACTGGTTAACTTAAGGTCGTTTGGAACATAATATAATCCATTTTCAACAATTCTTTTAGCAAGTGAAAATTGATTTTGATTTAAGTAGCTATACGCTTGATTTGTCGTATGTGTGATCAGTTGATCACGGATTTGTTTAACGAGCTGATAAGCTTCTGGATCTTGAATACTATCTGCTTCCCATAGTAGCAGTGGTAAGTCTTCAATTTTAGGATCTTCAGCTAATTTATTTCTAACCATTTCAATTTGGAGGTTTTTTTGTTTTGTCAAAAGTTGTTGCTGAAAGATGTTAACAGCCTCACCCTGATAATTCATCAATTCATTTTTTGCCTGTAATATCAGTTGTAATTTGTCTTGATTTGATTCTAATTCAGTTAAATCAGCCAGCGTATTAACAGAAAACTGAGTAAATTGCTTCAGTTGCTTAGCCTGTTCAAAATGAGGATAGATCTCGATAGCATTACTGACGTACTCATCGGCTAATTGATAATCGGATAAAAGTAATGCTTCTTCAGCCTGATAGTAAGCTGCGGTTGCATCATTGATTTTTATTGAGTAAATAGTGTAAATTATGGCGGATAGTCCGATAATAAGAATAACTAAAACGATCGGTAACAGAAAATATTTGAAACTCCATTGTTTTATGAATAACCTGTCAGCAAGATTATTCGGTAGCTTGTCTCCACAGTTGACACAAAACGTTTCATCCGAATAAACGGCTGCTCCACATTTTGGGCAATATCCCATAGTATTCACCTGCTTTTAATGAATGACTTTCCAATCAGATAAAGGATAGATAATAAATTCTGCACGACCAACTATATCAGATATTTCAATAAAGCCAAGTGAATACCGGCTATCATTGCTTGCGATTCGGTTGTCACCTAAGACATAGTATGAGTGATTAGGAATTGTTGTTTTTGGTATATCGTGAGTCCAGAAACTACTTCTATCTGTGATAAATCGTTGTGAATATGGAATGCCATCAATATATAATTGTTGATTAATCATTTCGATTGTTTCATTTGGTAGTCCGATAATTCGCTTAATATAGTGGTTACCATCATGGTCAATTAATATAACATCACCACGCCTTGGTTCATTAAATGAATAGGATAACTGATTAGTAATAATCCATTGGTTATGTTCAACTGTTGGTGCCATACTATGACCAACAACCTGTGCGATTGAGAAGATAAAAAAACTAGTCAGAATAATCACAATAGTTATCCCAAGTGCTAATAAATGAAGTCGACGCCTAAGATTCATAGCTAAACAAACCTTTCATATTTACTCACATGGAGTCGCTGATGTGGACAAAAACTTGATCTGCATGTTTAAATAGATAAAATAACTAGAATGAATTAAATAACTGCAAAAGGTAAGATTAATGTCGTAATTAGTTTATCATGTATAATTATATTTTATCACAAAATAAGAGAAACTACTCATGATAGACAATCACATCTCTAGAAAAAATATGTTAATATTAGAATGGAAGAATAGAATGGAGGTCACTCGATTGAATGTAGCAGATTTGTTAAACCGAATTGAAAGTTTGCGTCGTAGTATGATCGAGGTTGCTATTGATAAAGGATTCTCTAGCAACGAGTCCATTGAGATAAGTCGAGAGCTTGATAACCTATTAAATCAATATGAAAAAGTTAAAAGTCTAGATACTTAAAGGGGCTGTCCAGAAAGTCAGTAAAAACTGATTTTCGGTGACAGCCCTTTTTATAATTATTTTTTAAAAAACTATTCAAAAAAATCGCCTTTTCTTGTAAAATGGAGTTACCACACTACCAGTTAA
>DUPD01000099.1 GCA_012838505.1 Bacilli bacterium
ACTTTGTACTTCTCAGATGTCTAAGGACCTTTATGAGTAATGTCTAACAATTTGTCGCTTTTCATTGTATATCAAAGGTATTTTAAGTGAGATACCTGATGATAAGCTCTTATTCTTTAGAGATCGGGTTGATTCAGGTGTTGATTTCTGACGATTAGCCCCTATTCGTTAGAGATCGGGCTGATTCAGGTGTTGATTTCTGACGATTAGCCCCTATTCGTTAGAGATCGGGTTGATTCAGGTGTTGATTTCTGACGATTAACTCCTATTCGTTAGATATCGTTATGATTTAAAAGCGATCTCCGATGATTAGTGCCTATTCGTTACCCCTCTAACGATTTTCCAGCGATACAGGGTGCGATTAGCTCTATTTGTTACATCTACCGCGATTTTTTATTAGCGTCATTTACTGAAAATTCTCACAAATTATAATTGGAGCCGAATCATGAAAACTGCTATAATAGTAGTTAGGCAGTTTTTTTGAAAGCGGGTGAACGAGATGAAAAAAGATAAATTACTTGTAATTGATGGCTTCAATTTACTCAGCCGTGGTTATTTTGCAACAGCATACAATAAAACAGAAGATCAGTTACCAAAAAACTCAAAAGGCCTCTACACGAACGGCTTGCGTGTTTTTTTGAAAAAATTGTTTAACTTGATCGAAGAGTATGACACGACACATTTAGCGGTTGCTTGGGATGTAAAACGGGAAGATACAGCAAGACGACAAAAATATGATTTTTATAAAGCGAGCCGGAATGAATTAGCACCAGCATTAATCCAGCAACATGAAACATTAAAAATGGTGCTTGATCAAATTGGAATTAGACAATATACAATGGCGCCGCATGAAGCGGACGATATTATCGGATCGATCACGAAAAAATGGTCAACTGAAGTTAAAACAGACTGTTTGATCTATAGCAATGATAAAGATTTCTACCAACTTTTAAATGAATATACAACACAAGTTTTCAACCAAAAACGGGTGGAAACTTTTTATACGATCAATGATTTTAGAACTGAATTCGGGATTGAACCAAGCCAGTGGATTGATGTCAAAGCACTGCTAGGTGATTCAAGCGATAACGTCCCTGGAGTTGCAGGTGTCGGAGCAAAATCAGCACTGCCATTAATTCAGACATACGAATCAGTTGAAAACCTCTATCAACTCTTACCAGAGATTGATCCGAAGTTTAAACGCTACATTAAGAAGTTAATTGAGGGTAGAGAATTTGCAGAAGTGAGTAAAGAGCTAGTCACGATCAATCAAGACTTAGATTATTTTAAAACAATCGATCAAACCGAATTTATTTATCAACCTGATTTTAACCAAATTCAAAATATATTTGATCAAATCGAAGTCCGAATTCGATTAAACATCAAATAGAATGATAGAGAAGGAGAAGTTAGAATAGATGGGAACAGTATTGCTATACTTTATCATCAGTTTATTAGCAAGCATCATCGGAGCAATCGCCGGTATTGGTGGGGGCGTTTTTATCAAACCAATCCTAGATTTCCTTGGTGACTATCCACTGGCGACCATCGGCATGCTCTCGTCAACAACCGTCTTAACAATGTCAGTTGTTTCGCTTTGGACGAGACGGCGAGAAGTCAAGCAAATGGATAAAACAACCTCCATTTTACTCGCTGTCGGAGCGGTACTTGGAGGGCTAATCGGAAAGGTCGTTTTTAAATCATTACTGACATATAGTTGGGTTGGTAATGTTCAAACGACAGCTTTGATTATTATTTTTAGTGCCGTATTAATTTACGTTCAATTTAAAGATAAATTTCCAAGCTTTTTTGTTAAAAACAGAGCGGTTATTTTTGGGATGGGACTTGCTCTCGGCCTTATGTCTGCTTTCTTAGACATTGGCGGAGGTCCACATAATATTGCATTATTGAGCTTATTCTTTGCAATGGATGCTAAAAAATCAAGTTTATATTCATTGTTTATTATTTGTTTCTCACAAGGTTCAGCGTTACTCTACACATTTACAAGTCTCGATCTTTCAACATTTAACTTTGCCATGCTACCAGGCATGATGGTTGGTGGGGTATTAGGAGGAGCAATTGGGTCAAACTTTTCAAAATGGTTTACGATCCGAGGTGTTGAGATAGTCTTTAAGCTATCCCTAGCAGGCCTTGTGCTATTGAATTTATATAACTTGTATTTGTATTTATAATTTGCTCTACGAAGGATATTCAGGTGATAAGCCACTTGAATATCCTATTTTCATATCTACTAAGTAAATTAAATTATTTAATAAATATATAGTTTCTTAGGGAGATTTATTTAAGAGTTATAGTTTGTAAGGTATCTTCTAAGTCTAATACGGTTACATAGAATGTAAGCGCTTTATATAATGGAGGGGTATAACCAATATCATTCGGAAGGAGGCACAAGTAGAATCGCAATTTGTTCGTTGAGTCATCCTGTTTTTTTTATGCAATTTTTTCAAACGTTAGACCGTAAGATTAAGTAATTTTTTTAGAAAAGTATGATTAATAGAGGGCGAATTTTTACAGTGATCTCGATGATGAACATTTGATTACTAGAAGTTAGTCGCATAAATAGAATTTTATTATTTGCTTTCTGCATTCTTTGTATAATCATACGGAAGAATTGTATCAACGGGAAATGGAATATCTGTTTATTTATTTGTTTTATTACAATTAATATGGAGGTATGTATTAGATGAAACAGCGATATAAAAAGATTGTTGTATTATTACTTATCACCCTTATGTTACTTCCACAAAATTTGGGTGCAATAGTTGCTCAAGCAGCAACAGATAGTGAAATTCCAGATATACCAGTACTATTAATGCATCGTATTGTCGATAATCCTTCTAATGAATGGACAGATACAAGTACTAAAGTATTTAAACAATTTGTAGAATACCTTGATGAAAACAACTACAATACTTTAACATCAGAACAATATGTGAACATTATGGAAGGAACGGAACAAGCTCCAGATAACCCAATATTGTTAACTTTTGATGATGGTACTGTAGATTTTATCAATAATGCTCTACCAATTTTAGAGCAATATGATATGAAGTCAGTTTTATTTATTGTTGCTGACTGGATAGGCAATTCTGGAAATATTTCTGAAGAACAGTTAAAAGATCTTGCGAACAATCCAAATGTTAGTTTAGAGAATCATACTAAAAATCATGATGGTAACATTTGGGGAACTGATGGTAGTCAAAGAAGTGAAATATCAAAAGAGGATGCCGAAGATCAAATTATAGTAGCTAATGAATTTCTGAAAGGCATAACAGGTAAAGACCCAGTCTTAATGGCATACCCGTATGGTAGATACAATGAGAACGTAATAGAAGTACTAATGGAAAATGGCATAAAGTATGGATTCAAAGCTGGGAGTGGTGATGAAGATGCTTATCGCATGGGACGTCACTATATAACAGATCAAAGTCTTACTGAAATTGCTAGAATGATTGGTGGACCAACTCCTGAAGTGGAAGAAGAAAATCAGACAGAAACTAGCACCGTTTATCATGAAACATTTGCAGATGGACAGGGGCTTGCAACCTCTTCTGGAGGAGCAGGACTTGAGGTTATGGATAAAGAATTTTCAGGCAATGAAAATGGAAAGGCTTTATCTGTAAGTAACCGAAAAAATGATTAT
Organism: Bacilli bacterium; assembly: GCA_012838505.1. GTDB lineage: Bacteria > Bacillota > Bacilli > Bacillales > Amphibacillaceae > Amphibacillus. The sequence goes on from DUPD01000099.1 coordinate 3,665, forward strand.
GATGCAGTTGATTTTGCATTCAGTGATATTGGTTTTGAAAATGGTAAAAATTACACTGTAACTGTTACTGGCTATGTAGACAGTGATACAGAAATACCAGCTGAGTCACAAGTTGTCCTATCTACAGTAGATAGTTATACGTGGCATTCAACTGTAAATTTTGTGGCAGGTGAAACATTTACGCTTACAAAAGAAATTACAGTCGATACAGATAAAGATGAAAAATTACGCGTTCAATCAAATGAAGCAGGGGCAACAGTTTCATTCTATATTGGAGAAATTATTGTCACGGAAACAAAAGAAGTAACAGATCAGACAGTTTATATTGAAGATTTTGAAAATGGAAAAGGCCTTGTAGATGCATCAGGTGGTGCAGTACTTGAATCTGTGGATAAAGAATTTCCTGGCAACAAAAATGGAAAGGCTTTATCTGTGAGTAACCGAAAAAATGATTACGATGCAGCTGATTTAGTATTCAGTGACATTGGTTTGGAAAATGGTGAAACTTACACTGTAATTGTTACTGTCTATGTTGACAGTGATTCAGACATACCAGCTGGATCACAAGTTGTCCTATCTACAGTAGATAGCTATACATGGCATTCAACTGTAAATTTTGTAGCAGGCGAAACATTTACACTTACAAAAGATATAACAATCGATACAGATGAAGATGAAAAATTACGCATCCAATCAAATGAAGCAGGAGCATCAGTTTCATTTTATATTGGAGATATCTTAATAACCAAAAAAGTTCCCTCAGAGGGTGGAGAAAAACCGAAAGAAGATTTTGTACCTTTTAATATTGCGGAATTCAGCTTTGAAGAACCTGAACATGGATTTGCGTCACGTGGTGATGCAACGGCTTTACGTACAAATGAAGCAAGCTATGAAGGAGATTATAGTCTAAAAGTAACTGGTAGAACAGCCGATTGGCATGGTACCAGTGTTGTATTGGATGAGCATATTTATAATGGTGCGACTTATAATATATCAGGATATGTAAAAGCAATTACTGAAATTGAGGAACCAACTCTATTTAAGGCGACTATAGATAACATTTATTATCAATGGGGGCCTGTTAATTTAGAAAATAATGAGTGGACGAAGTTCGAAGGTACGTGGACAAACCACGACAATCTAGAAGCAATACCTGTTTACTTTGAATCTGAAAATGTTGAATTAGATTTCTATTTAGATAATATTGTGGTTGAAATCGTTGATCCTGGTTCTGATGAAGAAATTGTTCGACCTCCTGCCAAGGAGTTTACCTTTATAGATTTTGAAAATGCTGAACTAAATGGTTTTGGGGCAAGAGGCGACAATGAAACAGTAGTAATTACTGATGAAGAAAACCATACTAAAAATGGTACTTATTCAGTAAAAGTGGCTGGAAGAGAATCAAATTGGAATGGTCCTTCATTAGAAGTTACTGATTATATTAATGTAGGAGAGGAGTATCAAGTTTCGGTCTGGGCAAAAGTAGCTGAAGGTTCGTCAGCGACTTTACAATTATCAACTCAAGTTGGTGAAGGCTCTGGTGCTGCTTACAATAATATTACGTCTCAAGCAGTAACCCATGATGATGACTGGGTTCTATTAGAAGGAACTTATCGATATGCCTCATTAGGTGGGGGTTATGTTACAATTTATGTAGAAGCGAATAATTTAACAGATTTCTATATAGATGATGTAAACTTTGTTGAATTAGAGTCTGATCCAATTGAAGTCGATCTAAACTTAAATCCGATAAAAGAAGTTTATCAAGATGACTTTTTAATTGGAAATGCTGTATCAATTCCAGATTTTGAAGGTTTAAGATTAGATTTATTAAATCACCATCATAACGTTGTAACTGCTGAAAATGCTATGAAACCAGGTGATTTATATAATGGACGAGAGTTTGACTTTACTGGAGCTGATCGATTAGTCGAAAGAATAATTGAGGAAGAATTATTACTCCATGCTCACGTGCTAGTATGGCATCAACAATCACCAGAATGGTTATGGGAAAGCAAGGAAGACACCCTAGCTAACATGCAAAATCATATCAAAACAGTTATGGAACACTTTGAAGAAACAGCCGGAGAAAGTTTAATTAGCTGGGATGTTGTTAACGAAGCATTAGATGGTAGTTGGGAAAATCCTGAAGATTGGAAATCTAATTTACGTAATACAGGCTGGCGTCAAGCTTTAGGTGATGATTATATTTATGAAGCCTTTAAATATGCTCGTCAAATTGCAGATGACATGGGTCGTGAAGATTTAATTCTTTATTATAATGACTACAATGATCATCTACAGCCGAAAGCAGAAACAATGTATTATATGATTAAAGATATTAATGAACGTTATGCAGAAGAAAATCCTGAAGATAATCGTGCATTAATTTCAGGTGTTGGTATGCAAGGGCACTATACAATTAACTTAAATCCAGCACTGGTTAAACAAACGATTGAAAGATTTGAAAAGTTAGGTATTGAGATTTCAATTACAGAACTTGATGTAACTACAATTACAGAAGGCGAATATAACGAGAAAGAAATTAACCGACAAGGTTATATCTATGCGAGTCTATTTAAAATTTTCAAAGAGCATGCTGATTCAATTAGTCGTGTAACACTTTGGGGATTAAATGACTCTAGTAGTTGGCGATCAGATCGATACCCATTATTATTTAATGATACGCTTGGTGCAAAACCAGCATATTTTGGGGCTGTAGATCCTGATGATTTCTTAGAAAATTATGTCGAGGAAGAAATCGCTAAAAACCATGCATATGCTGTCTATGGTACGCCTGAAATTGATGCCGACATTGATGAAATTTGGGCTGAGGCACCAGTATTAAATATTAATAGGTACCAAGGCGCATGGGAAAGTGGTGCAACTGGAACTGGACGAGTATTGTGGGACGAAGAGTATCTGTATGTCTTATACGATGTCAATGATCCAGTTTTAGATGCAACGGGCTCACAAGCTCATGAGCAAGATTCAGTTGAAGCGTTTATTAATGAAACAGGTGAATACTCAATCACTTATCAAGATGGTGTAGGTCAGTATCGAGTTAACTATTTAAATGAAGCATCATTCAATCCAGGTCGTTATAGTGATGGATTTGAATCAGCAACTCGTGAAACAGGAAAAGGCTACGTTGTTGAAATGGCTATCCCTTGGAAAGAAGTTTCTCCAGAATCAGGACACACACTTGGTTTTGATTTACAAATTAATGATGCAACAAATGGTGCTCGAGATGTTGCAACTGCATGGAATGATTTAACAGGACAAGGATTCCAAGATCCATCTGTGTTTGGTGAAGTAACTTTAGTTGGATCAACAGAAGAAGTTCCAGAAAATGAAATCGTTATTCCTGAAGGTGTAGAAACAAATGTTGAAGCTGAACAGAAGGTCATTGTTAAATCAGGTGATAAAGAAGTTTCTGTTAAAGCACCTGTGGATTTACCTGTAGGTACAGAAATTAAAGTTAACTTTGTAGATCCAACTACAATTGTTGATCCTAAATCTGAGAGTGGAGTGGAACTTGAGATTGCTGGTGAGATTGTTACTGTTGATCTGACATTCCCTGAAGGGTATGAAGGCTTTGAAGGTGAGTTTGAGTTAACACTAACATATAATAAAGACGATTATCAGTGGGTTTCAGCATTCTACTATAATGAAGATGAAGGTGTTTGGGAGCGTCGTACAGGTGGTATAATTGACCGAGATAAAGGTGAGATTCGATTAACTGTAAGTGGCTTCTCAACATATGGTGTCTTTGAAGTTGGAGCTGAAGAAGTAATTGAAGATCTGGAAGAAGTAATTCGAAACTTAACTGATCGTGTTAATGAATTAGACGAAAATGCTACAGGTCTTGAAGAATTAATTGAAGCGTTAAGAGGCGAGATAGAAGATTTACGTGCTTCTGAGCAATCTCTAAGCGATATATTAGAAGAATTATTAGCTAAACTTCAAGAGTTAGAAGATCGAATTGCCAAATTAGAAGGTGGCGGTAATGAAACTCCAGGAACTGGAGATGGAGAAGCTGACGAAGATTCAGGACCTGTTCTTGTAGATCCTGATGAAACGGATGATGAGTCAGATGATTCAACTGAAAAACCAGCTGAAAAAGACAAAGACGGTAATGCACTTCCAGCAACTGCAACATCACTATTCAATTACATGTTAATTGGTGCGTTAGTGTTACTTGTAGGGGCGGGGTTAGCGTTATACAGCTACAAGCGCAAAAGAGCGTAAGTGTTAATATTCATTCACCCTACTCAAAGTGAGTGGGGTGAATTTTTCTATGAAAACAATTGGGTTTAGTTTTTGGGATAAGATATATACGTCGGTTGTTTACTTACATATGGTGATTCTATAAAGTTATTAGTAGAAGCGGTAGTTCATATTTTTTCGCTTGTGAAAATGTAAGGGGTTACATTGGGGCGAGAAGGGGGATTTTTGTGATGAGAAAGTTAACACGTTTAGTTGTCTTGATGTTAGTTGCAGTTTTAATTTTTCCGTCAAAATTAGTGACACCGTTATTGGTGGTTGATGCTGAAAGTGAGACGACAATTTTTCATGAAACGTTTGACAGTGAAGAAATGGTCTTTCTTCAGTCGGGAGGAGCGTCGCTTAGTTATCTGTCGGGACTTGATTTTACTGAGAATGGGCATGGGTTGTATGTGGATCGGCGGATGAATGATTATGATGCGACTGATTTGGCGTTTGCTCAGTTGGGGCTTGAGGATCGACATACATATTCGGTAACTGTTGCAGGTTATGTCGATGTTGATGAGGATGTGCCTAATGGTGCGGAGATTGTTTTGTCGTTGGTTGATAGTTATACGTGGATTAACAACTTGGAAATCAATGCAGGTGAGCAGTTTGAGTTAACGGCTGAATTTACGGTTGATCTTTCAATGGATGAGAAGCTTAGAATTCAGTCGAATGAAAATGGGAAAAATGTGTCTTTTTATGTGACTGAGGTTGTGATTGAAGAGCTGGGGGCGCCTGCAGCTGAGGCGAGTGTTGAGGAAGAGCGCAAACCGGCAAAGCAATTGGAAACGATTACGTTTGAAGATGGTGAATTGCATGGTTTTGAAGCGCGTGGTGGTAATGAATTGTTGACGGTGACGGATGAGGCGAACTATACGCCGGGTGGTTCGTCTGCCTTGAAGGTTGAAAGTCGTCAGCAGGATTGGAATGGGCCTTCACTTCGGATTGAGCAGTTTATTGAGAAGGGGAGCGAATATCATCTATCTGTTTGGGTAAAATTGATTGCCCCGGGTAGTGCGGAGATCACGTTGTCGTCGCAGATAGGTAGTGGGGACTTTGGTGCATCTTATAATAATATTCAAACAAAAACAGTTTCTGTTGATGATAATTGGATTAAGCTTGAGGGAACGTATCGCTATTCAAGTGTTGGTGATGAGTATGTGACGCTTTATATTGAGAGTTCGAGTCCGAATGCATCATTTTATATTGATGATGTTAGTTTGATTAAAACGAATACTGATATGCTAGAAATTCAAAGAAATCTGACGTCAATCAGTGAGGTTTACAAAGATTATTTCATGATTGGTAATGCCGTATCGACGTCAGATTTTGCTGGTGATCGTTTGACATTACTGAAGGGTCATCACAACTTAGTGACGGCAGAAAATGCGATGAAACCGGACTCTGCTTATAACAACGGTCATTTTGATTTTAATGCGGAGGACATGTTCGTTCAAATGGCATTAGATGAGGGGCTTGCGGTCCACGGTCATGTCCTGGTCTGGCATCAACAATCGCCTGAATGGCTCTGGGCGGATGATTCTGGTGAACTGCTATCGCGAGAAGATGCGCTGGTAAACTTGCGAACACATATTGAAACAACAGTCGCGCATTTCGGTGATAGTGTGATTTCGTGGGATGTTGTTAATGAGGCGATGAATGACAACCCACCGAATCCAGAAGATTGGCAGGGCTCATTACGGCAATCTGGTTGGCTTCAGGCGATTGGACCGGATTATATTGAAGAATCGTTTCGAATTGCTAAAGATGTAATCGATCAAAATGGTTGGGATATTAAACTTTACTATAATGATTACAACGATGATAATCAGCAAAAAGCCGAAGCCATTTATCAAATGGTGAAAGAAATTAATGAAAATTATGCTGCCGAAAATGATGGGGAACTTTTAATTGATGGGATCGGGATGCAAGGACACTATAACATCAATACAAACCCAGAGAACGTCAGACTTTCTCTTGAAAAATTCGCCTCCTTGGGTGTTGAGGTTGGTGTGACGGAGCTTGATGTCACTTCCGGTAATGACGGAGAGCAGACTGAGGAAGAATTGAATCAGCAAGCTTATTTATATGCACGTCTATTCCAACTTTATCGGGATAATCATGAGCATATTTCCCGCATTACATTTTGGGGTTTAGATGATGGATCAAGCTGGCGTTCGGATCAAAGTCCACTGCTGTTTGATCGAAATATGCAGGCGAAACCAGCGTATTATGCTGTCATTAATCCGGACGAGTTTTTAGCCGATTTTGAAGTCATTGAGGCGGATGCACGACTTGGAAAAGCGGCTTATGGCACACCTGAAATTGATGGTAAGATTGATGGTATTTGGGGTGAAGCACCTGTTTTACCAATTGATCGCTATCAAGGCGCCTGGCATGGTGCCAGTGGTGAAGCGCGTGTGCTTTGGGATGAGGAAAACTTATACGTTTTAGTTGAAGTCAATGATTCTGAACTCGATAAAACTGCAGAGGATGATTATCAACATGATTCTGTCGAAGTGTTTATCGAAGAAAGTAAACAGAAATCAACCTTCTATCAAGACGGTGATGGTCAATATCGAGTCAACTTTGATAATGAAGCGTCATTCAGTCCAGAAGGGATAAGTGAAGGTTTTGAATCAGCAACAACAATCGATGGGACAAACTATCTTGTTGAAATGAAGATTCCACTTACAACAATCACACCAGAAGCGAACTCAGAAATTGGCTTTGACATTCAGATTAATGATGCCGTCAACGGCTCAAGAGAAAGTGTCGCGATTTGGAATGATTTAAGCGGGATGGGCTTCCAAGATCCATCTGTTTTCGGAAACTTAACGCTTGCAACATCAGTTGACCAAAGTGAATTAACACCGATTGAAACAGGTTCAAGCGGTTCAACAACTTTAATTGTTTCGTTAATTATTGCTGCGATTGTTATAACGGCAGGCGGCTTAACACTTTACCATAAAAAACGCCGAAATCAATAAGATTATCAAAATCACCTTGCTCTTGAGTGAGGTGATTTTTATTCTTTTACATTCATATTTTGCAGCAATATTTATGAGTATTTGGTAGACTAGGAAATAGGGATAACTTTAATTTGATTGTGTTAAAGGATGGGCTGTTATGAGTGAATTAATTAATCAGATATCAGACGGTTTGCATAAAGGTTTCATTGATAAGTTCTCTCCATATGGTGATCAGTTTAAGCCTAAATTATTGGTTAATGATCGAAAAAGAAAAATGGATGTATTAAGTACAATTATTGATGAGTTAAAGAGTTCTCAGGGATTCATGTTTTCGGTTGCATTTATAACTGAAAGTGGCTTAGCAACGTTGAAGTCGCATTTGCTTGATCTACATATGCAAGGGATTAAAGGAAGGATTATTACATCTACATATCAATACTTTAATAAGCCGAAAATCTTTCAAGAATTATTAAAGTTGAAAAATGTTGAAGTTAGAATAGCAGAAACTGAAGGATTTCATTCAAAAGGTTATATATTTGATCATGGTTTACATACTTCTCTAATCGTCGGTAGCTCTAACTTAACTGCGAACGCACTAAAAGTTAATTACGAATGGAATGTCAAACTAACTTCTTTGGATAATGGAGATTTAGTTGATCATTTTCATAATCAATTTGAAGAAATGTGGCAAGTTGCTAAACCACTAAATCAAATTTGGATTGCTCAATATAAAAATGATTACGAAGCAAAGCAATTACCTATTGTTGCTGAACATCCTGGGATTTATCAAGTCAATCGTTTAGCAGATGCTTTGACAATTGAGCCAAACAAAATGCAAACTGCTGCATTAAATGGGATCGCTTCTATTCGTGCTAAGGGTGAGAATCGAGCACTCGTGGTTTCAGCAACAGGAACTGGTAAGACCTATTTATCAGCTTTTGATGTTCGTGCAGTTGGACCAAAGCGAATGCTGTTTATCGTTCACCGAGAACAAATATTAAAAAAGGCAAAACTAGACTTTCAACGCGTACTAGGCGGGCTAGACGAGGATTTTGGCATTTTGTCAGGGAATATTAAAGATGTTGACGCTAGATACTTATTTGCAACCGTTCAAACGATATCAAAAAGAGCGACATTAGAGCAATTTACTGAAAACATGTTTGATTATATTATTATAGATGAGAGTCATCGTGCTGGTGCTAAGACATATCAGCGAATTATCGATTATTTTAAGCCGAAGTTTTTGTTAGGAATGACTGCAACCCCAGAAAGAACAGATGGTTATGACCTATTTAAACTATTTCATTATAATATTGCTTATGAAATCAGATTACAGGAAGCGCTTGAAGAGGAGATGTTAGCGCCATTTCATTATTATGGTGTTACTGATCTTGAAATTGATGGAGAAATTTATGAGACAGAAAAATTTAGTCAGTTAACATCAGATGAGCGGGTTCGCCATATTATAGAGAAAATTGACTATTATGGTCATTCAGGTGAAGAAACATGTGGTTTAATTTTCTGTAGCACAAAGCAAGAAAGCCATATATTATCAAAGAAACTTAATAATTTTGGTTTGAGAACAGTTGCTCTAACTGGAGATGATAATCAACAAGAGCGTATTGATCAAGTGACTAAATTAGAATCGGGAGAACTTGACTATATACTAACAGTCGATATTTTCAATGAGGGGATTGATATTCCAAAGATTAATCAGGTTGTTATGTTACGACAGACAGAATCTAGTATTATATTTGTTCAACAGCTAGGCCGTGGTTTGCGAAAGCATGATCAAAAATCTTTTTTAACAGTAATTGATTTTATTGGAAACTATGAGAATAATTATTTAATTCCAATTGCCTTATATGGTGATCTGACATATAACAAAGATCGACTGCGTAAACATCTTGTGACAAGAAGCCAATCAATTCCTGGAACATCAACGGTTAATTTTGAGCAAATTGCTGAAGAGAAAATTTATCAATCAATTGATCATAAAAATATGAGTTTAAAAAGAGATTTAGATGATGATTATCAGTTATTGAAAAACCGTTTAGGGCATCAACCAATGATGATGGACTTTATTAAACATAATATGCGTGATCCAATGCTGTATGTTGAATATAGCAAATCTTATTTTAATTATGTGATGAAAAAAGAGAAGATCATCGACCCGCCATTAAGTAAAAATGGTCAAAAAGTACTTGAGATCGTAGGATTGCATTTAGCAAACGGAGTACGTCCAGAAGAGCCATATCTCTTGAAAAGTTTAATTGATCAAGATGAAGTAGAATTAAAAGACATCAACCAAGTTTTAATTAATCAGTATCAAGTAAGGCCTCTTAAGGGAAAGAAATTGAAATCGGTTCTAAGGAATGTGAATTTACTTTTTATGAAGGAAAATTATCAAAAGAAACAAGTTAGTTTACAGGAACGATATCAAATCAAACTTATTAATTATGATGAAAAAAGAAATGTTTTTAGTCGATCTGATGATTATGCACAGTTGGTTAAAGAACCAATGTTTATTAATTATTTACGTGATCAACTTGCATATTCAGAGTCACTTTATCTATCAAAAATGGAGCAATCTCAACAAATCGATGGATTACTTTTATACCAAAAATATACGAGAAAAGATGTTTTTCGAATTCTAGGTTGGGATGAGAACCCTATTGCTCAAAATGTTGGTGGTTATTTAATTAGTAATGATAAAAAGTATTGTCCTATTTTTGTGAATTATCATAAAGAAGATGATATTAGTGAGACCACAAAGTATGAAGATAGATTTATTAATCCAGAGCTAATGCAATGGATGTCAAAATCAAAAAGAACACTTAAAAGTCCTGATGTACAAGCAATTAGACAACATAAAGATTATGGAATGAGGCTGCCTTTGTTTATAAAGAAACATAATGATGAAGGAATTGCCTTTTACTACATGGGAGATGTATTGCCTATCGAAGGTTCATTTGAAGAAGAGTTAATGGAAACGGGAAAAAAACCTGTTTCGGTAGTAAAAACTCATTTGAAATTAAAAATACCTGTTGAAAAAGGGCTTTATGATTATATTACTAAACCAATCGAAAAATCGGCTGATTAAAACTATCAGCCGATTTTTTTATTAGTAATGTTTATTCATTTATAAGCGCTTCAACAATCGGAATATCCGCTGGTGCCCATTGTAGTGAGCTTAAATTTTTTCGTTTGAGCCAAATTATTTTATCGTGTTCTGCACGAATTGGTGTCCCATTAATAATTTTAGCTTTGATAGCAATTAAATTGATAATAAATGAATCATATTCATGGGTATGATCGAAGAAGATCTCTTGATCTGTTTCAATTGTACATTTCATCTCCTCATTAATTTCTCGAATTAATGCGGTATGTAAAGCTTCATTCTGTTCAACTTTTCCACCTGGAAATTCCCATAGGTTTGGTATTGACATTGATGTTGACCTTAAGGCGCAGAGGATTTCGCCTTGATCATTTTCAATGATCGCAGCTACTACCTTTACTGTTTTCTTCAAATATCTACACATCCTTTCTTTATATAGAATAGCACATTTTAGTGATTAAATTAATTGTCGAGCTGATTAATTGTATTTACGAATAAAGTCGATAATCTTAAGCGATTCATTCAAATCATCTAGCTAAATCCAAAGATCCGACTGATTTTGTTGCTGAAAAACCAATGGAAATAGCGAATTAGACTTGCTTTTGAGTGTTTTGCTAAGGTGCGTCAGGATTGAGTGTGCGTTATTGTTAAGTCACCGCGGAATAAAGAGTCAGGTGCCTGATCTTAGGAGCAGTTGGATGATCGATAATTTTGAGCTTTTGTTAAAAGAGTATGAGCCGATGATTTATCATTTGTTGAATAAGTATCATGTTAGGGATCCCGAGTATGAATACTATCAGGAGCTAGCAATTGCACTTTGGCAAGCGTCCAGGGATTATCGACCGGGAGAGATGAAGTTTTCAACATATGCGTATTCGAAGATGAACTATCGTTTGATCGATTTGTTTAGAAAAAATAATCGTGTTCGTGAATTGAAGGAGCTATTGATTCGAGAGCGACGGGATCAGCTTGTTTTTACGGAATCAAGTTATGAGCAGGATCCAGTTTTTCTGCAACAAATTAAGAGCTGTCTAACTGATCGGGAGTGGCTCTGGTTTGAGGGGCAAATTTTACAGGGGAAAAGATTGGTTGAAATTGCTGAAGAATATGGCGTGAAAGCAAATGCAGTAAGACATTGGAAGCGTCGAGCTGTTGTGAAAATTCGCAAGTTACTAGATTGTTAACTGTAAAATGGTAATTCCTCCTTTTTTGTCTTGAATCAGATAAAATCACTAATAATGTCTCAAAGAGTATGAATTTTTGAATAGGAAGGATTTTGTAAGCGTTATATAATAAAGATAGTGAAGGAGGAATGCAAATTGACTTTTGAATATCATGTAGCAAAAAATGGATCTGATTTAGGGAAAGGGACAAAACAAGATCCTTTTCTAACAATTAATAAGGCTGCTTCGGTTGCTGTTGCAGGTGACACAGTGATTGTTCACGAAGGTGAGTATCGTGAGTGGGTGAATCCACAACATCCGGGCTTAAGTGAATGGCGTAGAATAACGTATCAGAGTGCTGAAGGTGAAAAGGTTGTTATTAAAGGGTCAGAGCAAATTGACACTTGGGAACATCTAGATGGCACTGTATGGAAAGTTATCATCCCTAATGAATTTTTCGGGAGTTACAACCCGTATAAGGAAGAAATTTTTGGTGACTGGATTGTCGATAATAAAAACCGTCATTTAGGTGAGGTTTATCTGAATGGGAAGTCATTCTATGAAGTACCGACATTAGACGAAGTTAAGAATCCAGTAAAACAAACAGAAGTGGTCGACCACTGGACAAGAAAAACAGTTCCAATGCATGATCCAGAGCAAACCGTTTATACGTGGTATACAGAAGTAGATCTGGAGAATACAACGATTTATGCGAACTTCCATGAGTATAATCCGAATGAAGAATTGACAGAAATTAATGTTCGTAAAACAGTTTTCTTCCCTGAAAAAACAGGTATGGACTATATTACGGTTAGAGGTTTTGAAATGGCACATGCAGCTACGCCATGGACGCCACCAACAGCTGATCAACCGGGCTTAATTGGTCCACACTGGAGTAAGGGGTGGATTATTGAGGATAATATTGTCCATGATGCTAAGACAAGTGGGATTAGTTTAGGTAAAGAAATCTCAACTGGAGATAACCACTTCTCTAAGCGTAAGGATAAGCCAGGTTATCACTATCAGCTCGAGACTATTTTTGCAGCTCATAAGCAAGGTTGGAGCAAAGAATTAGTTGGTTCACATATTGTCCGAAATAATGTGATTTATGATTGTGGTCAAAACGGGGTTGTTGGACACTTAGGTTGTATTTTTAGTGAAATTTACAATAACCATATTTATAATATTGCGATGAAGCGTCAATTCTGGGGACATGAAATTGGTGGAATTAAGTTACATGCGCCGATTGATACGCATATTCACAACAACCGTATTCACGACACATCACTTGGTATTTGGTTAGACTGGCAATTACAAGGTACGCGAGTTAGCCATAATATTTTCTACCGTAATAACCGTGACTTATTTGTCGAAGTTACGAGTGGTCCTTTCATGATTGATCATAATATTTTAACGGCTGATTATGCGTTAGATAACCATGCTCAAGGTGGGGCTTATATTAATAATATTGTCCGTGGAAACATGGTTCACCGTAAGATGCTTGATCGCTCGACACCATATCATGAGCCACATAGCACAGATATTAAGGGAACGGCGCCTGTTTATGGTGGAGATGATCGTTGGTATAACAATATCTTTGTTGGTGCTGAGGGACTTGATGAAGTCGGAACTGCACACTATAAAGGCTATACAACGTCATTAGAAGAGTATATTTCTAAAATTCATGATACGACGGGTGCTGATCACAGTGCATTTAACGTCGTTGAGCAGCCAGTTTACATTAATGATAATGCGTACTTAAATGGTGCGACGGCGTTTGAACGTGAGGAAACGAATCTTGTTTCAGATTTTGATCCTGAATTCCAACTTGTCGAAGAGGGTAATGAAGTTTATGTGGAGATTACTCTTCCAGAAAACTTTGAGGACTTCAAAGGTGATGTTCACTCAACGAGTACGCTAAATCGTGTCCGTTTAACAGATGTTGAATTTGAAAAGCCACATGGTGGTGAGTTAGTGCTTGATACTGACTTATTTGGCGGTGTGAAAGAAGGTAAGACTGTATTAGGTCCACTTTCAAGTCTTAAAGCAGGTAAGAACCGGATTAAAGTCTGGGGTTAATTATAATTTGATGTGAAAAAGAGGGGAATTTACCCCCTCTTTTTTTGTTGAGTATAATGTTTTATTATTACATTTAGTCTGATCTATTTTTTGAAAAAGATAAATTTAAACAAAAAAAGACTGAAAAAACCCCGAATAAACTAGCTTTATTATGGAAAATAAGTTAAAATAAGAGTAAGAAGATCATGCTTAGAAATGCAAAAAATCCTAAACGGAGGTTGTTGTGATGATCATAATCGTGATATTTTTAGCTGCTACTTTATTTTGGTTTGGGTTCAAGTTTAAAACTCGTTCAATTAATCAATTTAGTTCTTTGTTAGCGAAGGGAGCAAATCGCACAGTTAGTCCGGAATCCAATTACATTCAATGTTCAAGTTGCAACAATGTTGTTAAGAGGTGTAATACGGCGACTTACTGTGCTATTTGTCGGGTGTATTTGTAATTAGTGGAGTCTTTTATAATGAAGAATGATAAGTTTGACTGGCGGATTGCGCATGGGTTAATGATCGGCTTTTATATTTTAGGGATCATCGCTTTTTCATTGATTGGTGATTTGAGTGATTTGATCAATCAAATTATATTTGGTGTTTTCGTGCTTGCGATTATTCGTGAGATTTGGCGGTTTATTGATCGTTATCGTCGCGAGAAGCAAAAATAAATGGACTTTCCAAGATAATTGGGAAGTCTTTTTTTATTTGTTATTGACAAGAATAGTTGTCATCTGTTATTCTATTTATGACAAACAAAGTTGTCAATATGACTAATTAATTTGTCGGAGGAGAATGATGATATGCCACTTTATAATCAATTAAAAGTGTATCGAGCAAAGTTAGGTCTTAATCAAGCGGAGATGGGCAAACGTGTCGGTGTCTCGCGGCAGACGATTAGCTTAATCGAGCGGGGCGATTATTCGCCATCTGTTTCGTTGGCGCTGAAGCTTGCGAAAGAGTGCGGTGTAAAGGTTGAAGATATTTTTAGTTATGAGGAGGATGGAAATGAGTAAGAAGAAGAAATTGTTACGAGATGGACTCAAGTTATTGTTAATAGGAGTACTAGCTTATCCGCTTGGATATTTTGTTGGATATGGGGCTGGTTCAATAGGAATTAGTGAGTTGAGTCTTGATTTTATTATGGATTTTATTAATGAGAATCTTATCGTTATCCAGTTAGCTCTTATTGTATTTCTGTATATCCCAGGTGTTATTTGTATTAGGAAAGCGAAAAGATATTTTAAACAGGCAAATCAAATGATCGATGTTGAAGAGGATATCCATGAGAAAAAAGCAGGTACTTTTGTATATTTTGCACTAGTATTTACTCGCTTTTTTATGATTTTGTTTACAACCCTAATTTTCTTGAGTCTTGATTTAACAAGTGGCAATATGGTTATCCCACAAATAATTTACGTTGTGTTCCTGTTGTTGGGTGCAATGAATGAAATAATAGTCGTACGTATGGTTCAAACTCAAGACCCAACCAAAAAAGGTGATCCAATTTCTTTGAAGTTTAATAATGATTACTTTTTAAGTTTAGATGAAGCAGAGAAAAGTAAAATATACAAAGCTAGCCGTCATACATTTATCTTTATGGAGTTTGCATTAATCGGATTAATGTTGGTCGCTTTTATTTTAAAAATTATTTTTGATCAAGGAAATGGTCCAATTATAATGATCACTTTAGCTTGGTCACTACAATCTATTGTTTACTTCTATTTTGCAAAGAAATTTGATAGCTAGAGTTTTGATAAAGATAGCGTGTAGGTGTAACGGTAGGAAAAGTTTTTGCTATGAGGAGGATGGAGATGAGTAAAGAGAAAAGTGATGGAGTAAAGTTGTTAAAGCAGGTATTCACAGGTATGGTGATTGGCTTTGGACTAACGATTGTATTTTACTTTATAAATAAATTTACGATAAATTTTGATATTGTAGTAGAATATAGCTTGTTTATTCAGATTGCAGTTATCTTGTTATTCTTCATACCAACGTATTTTTGGATGCAAAAAGCAAAACAACATTTTAGTCAGATTGATGAAACGATAGATGCGGATGATGATCTACATCGAGAGAAAGTAAAGCAGATGCTATTTCGAGCGATGCTATTCAATCGTTTATTCATTATATTAAGTTTTATTGGTGTAGGGTTTGCCTTTGATTTTGATAATCCATATTTCCTAATATCGATACTGGCTTTCCTTGTTATAATTTTCCCAGGTGCAATGAATGAAGTTAAAATCTTTCGCATGATTCAAGCAAATGATCCAATGAAGAAGGGTGATCCTACTTCTTTGAAATTTAATAAGGATTATTTTTCGAGTTTGGATGAAGGGGAAAAAACTCAAGTATATCAAATAGCTTATCATACCTATATTTTTATGGAATATGCTTTAATGGGGCTACTTACTCTGGCAATAGGCGCGAAAATATACCTTGATGTAGGTAACGGTCCAATTATAATTATCGGTTTAATTTGGCTCCTTCAATCGTCTGTGTATTTTTATCATTCGAAGAAATTTAGTAAATCTGAAACAACTCTATAAGTGAATCGCTTGATTCAAAGCCAAATTAATATGGTAAAATAGAAGTTAAGTTCAAAACTAAACTTCTTCGTGAATAAGCTCTGACAAGTCACACGAAATTGTGTTTTGTTAGGGCTTATTTGTTGTAACAGATCGTGATGTGATTATATGTATGGTGTTGTTTCGTTCAGGAGTGAAACAAGTAGGATCTAATCGTGCCCTCAGTCGTGAAAAAATCGCTAATGAGGTAACGAATAAGAACTAATCGTCGGAGATCGTCCTCTACCTAGGTGTGATTTCTAACGAATAAGAGCTAATCGTCGGAGATCGCCCTCTAGCTAGGTGTGATTTCTAACGAATAAGAACTAATCGTCGGAGATCGCCCTCTAGCTAGGTGTGATTTCTAACGAATAAGGGTTAATCGTCGGAGATAGCCCTCCAGCTAGGTGTGATTTCTAATGAATAAGAGCTAATCGTCAGAGATCGTCCTCTAGCTAGGTGTGATTTCTAATGAATAAGGGTTAATCGTCGGAGATCGCCCTCTAGCTAGGTGTGATTTCTAACGAATAAGAGCTAATCGTCGGAGATCGTCCTCTACCTAGGTGTGATTTCTAATGAATAAGGGTTAATCGTCGGAGATCGCCCTCTAGCTAGGTGTGATTTCTAACGAATAAGAGCTAATCGTCGGAGATCG
>DUPD01000100.1 GCA_012838505.1 Bacilli bacterium
AACGAGAATTTAGCGGGCAACCACACTTATTTAGGTATAAGTATTAAATCGTCCTGACTGTCATTTGTTTTTGGCATTTTACAGGGAAAGTACCTATAAAAAAATCAAGTTATGAATAATGCAGGTAGTTATATTCTTTTTGATAAAATCGCTGTATAATAGCTTTGTATTTTAACACGTTTAACAAGGAGATCGACATGAAAAATGAGTCTATTATTCAATTTAACAACGTAACTAAACAGTTTGATGATGAGACCACTATTATAGATAATGTCAGTTTTGAGCTAGAACGGGGGAAATTTTATACTCTCCTCGGTCCGTCTGGATGTGGGAAAACAACGATTCTCCGCTTAATTGCTGGATTTATTGAACCGACTGAAGGTGATATTTTATTTTACGGAAAGAAAATCAATCATCTTCCAGCGCATAAGCGCCAGGTCAATACGGTGTTTCAAGACTATGCGTTGTTCCCACACTTAGATGTATTTGAAAACGTTGCGTTTGGTTTGCGAATTAAAAAGTTAAAAGAAGCGGTTATTAAGCAGAAAGTTAGTGAGGCACTTACTTTCGTTAACTTAGACGGTTTTGAAAATCGTGAAATCAGTGAATTATCCGGTGGTCAGAAACAACGTGTTGCGATTGCCCGTGCGATTGTTAATGAGCCGGAAGTGATTTTACTAGATGAACCTTTATCAGCGTTAGATTTAAAATTACGAACACAAATGCAGTATGAGCTGCGAGAAATTCAACGTCGCCTAGGGATTACGTTTATTTTTGTTACCCATGATCAAGAGGAAGCCCTAGCGATGTCAGATGAAATTTTTGTGATTAACCAAGGGAAAATCCAACAAAGTGGGACGCCGATTGATATTTATGATGAACCAATTAACCGTTTTGTTGCTGATTTTATTGGTGAATCAAATATTATTGAAGGGAAAATGATTGAAGACTTTGTTGTTGAGTTTGCAGGTAAACACTTTGAATGTGTCGATGGTGGGATGAACCCAAATGAGCCAGTTGAAATTGTCATACGTCCAGAGGATTTAGAAGTTAAACCAGCAGGTGAAGGAAAGTTAAACGTAACGGTTATCTCAAGACTATTTAGAGGTGTCCATTATGAAGCTCAATGTCGTGACCTAGAAGGCAATGAATGGCTCGTGCATACGACGAAAAAAATTCAAGTCGACGACAAAATTGGACTAGACTTTGATTCGGGTGATATTCATGTCATGCGCTTTAATGAGTTAGAAGAAGACTTTGATCGCCGGATTGAAGAGTATACGGAGGATGAGGCAATTGAATAAAAAAGTCATTCGTAACTTGTATATGGCTCCCTATGCTGTCTGGATTCTGATCTTTGTTGTTGCACCAATTTTACTGTTGCTCTATTATTCTTTCTTTGATATTCATGGGGAGTTTTCACTGATTAATTATCAACGCTTTTTTACCCCTGTCTATTTAAAATTAACACTTAGTTCGTTTTGGTATGCAGCTTTGATTACGCTGATCTCATTGCTCATTTCATACCCAACAGCTTATTTTTTGTCAAAAACAAAACATAAGCAATTGTGGTTATTGCTGATAATTGTGCCTTCATGGGTCAATTTATTATTAAAAGCTTATGCTTTTATCGGTATCTTTGGTGCGTACGGGGCAGCGAATAATTTCCTTGAGTGGATTGGCATTGGCTCTAGACAACTATTATTTACCGACTTTAGTTTCGTCTTTGTTGCGGTTTATATTTTTGTGCCGTTTATGATTTTACCAATATTTAATGCAATCAATGGATTAAATCCTGCCTTAATCGATGCATCAAATGATCTTGGTGCATCAAAAAGCACAACTTTTAGACGTGTGATTTTACCACTTACATTTGAAGGTGTGAAAACTGGCTGTCAAGTTGTTTTTATCCCGGCATTATCGTTATTTATGATCACGCGTTTAATCGCTGGAAACCGTGTGATTACACTTGGTACTGCGATTGAACAGCATTTTCTTGTTACTCAAGATTGGGGAATGGGTTCAACGATTGCTATCTTCTTAATTCTAATTATGTTTGTTATTATTCGTCTAACTGGGTTTAGAAAGCGAGGTGCGTAAGATGCAAGCAAAAGTTTCACCAGCAGCAAAAATCTTTTTAATGGTTGTGATCTTAATTCTTTATGCACCAATCTTTTACCTCGTCATCTACTCATTTAATAGTGGGGGTTCGATGAGTGGTTTTGAAGGATTCACGCTTGACTGGTATCGTGAGTTACTCGGCGATACACGCTTGTTAATCATTGTCTTGAACACATTAGTGATCGCTTTATTATCAGCATTATTTGCAACGATTTTTGGCACATTAGGTGCGATCTGGATTTACAATTTAAGAAGAGGCAAAAATACAATTATCGGTTTAAATAATGTGCTGATGGTCAGTCCTGACGTCATTATCGGTGCTTCATTTTTAATTTTATTTACGATTGCTGGTATCCGTTTAGGCTTTTATTCGGTATTATTATCGCATATTGCCTTTAGTATTCCGATTGTCGTCCTAATGGTTTTACCGAAGTTAAGTGAGATGAACCCAACCTTAATTGATGCGGCTAAAGATTTAGGCGCAACGAGATGGGGTGTACTTACAAAAGTCATTATTCCATATATTACGCCAGGAATTTTTGCTGGATTTTTTATGGCTTTGACCTATTCGCTCGATGACTTTGCAGTGACCTTCTTTGTCACGGGGAATGGTTTTTCAACATTATCAATTGAAATTTATTCAATGGCACGTCAAGGGATCTCGCTACACATTAATGCATTATCAACATTGTTATTTTTCTTTACGCTTATCCTTGTCGGGATTTACTATATTATTTCCCAACGGGGTGGCATTAGGTTGGGAGGGCTAAGACGATGAAAAAAGTTATGACAGGATTTATCGCGATCGTTCTTGTCTCGATTTTGATCCTTGTGACGATTAATCGTTTAAACCTCTCACAAGGCTACTCAGGTGCAGACACCTTAACGGTATTTAACTGGGGCGAGTATATTGACATGGATCTCGTAAGCCAGTTTGAAGATGAAACAGGCATCACTGTTATTTATGAAACGTTTGATTCAAACGAAGCGATGTTAACAAAAATTCAGCAAGGTGGAACGACTTATGATATTGCGGTTCCATCGGAGTATATGATTGAAAAAATGTTAGAAGAAGACTTACTTATTCCTTTAGAGCATGAAAAATTACCGAATCTAGATAACATTGATGGACGTTTTATGGATTTACCATTTGATATAGGGAATCAATACTCTGTCCCCTATTTTTGGGGAACCGTTGGGATTCTATTCAATCCAGAACTCTTACCTGACAAAACATTTACTAGCTGGGATGATTTATGGGATCCAGATTTAGAAAATGGCATTTTACTGATTGACGGTGCCCGTGAGGTGATCGGGATGGGCTTAAATTCTTTAGGTTATTCGCTTAATGATACCGATCGTGAGCATTTAGGAGAGGCACTAGAGAAACTCAATCAACTTACGCCAAATGTAAAAGCAATTGTCGGAGACGAAAACAAATTATTAATGGCAAACAATGAAGCAGCCGTATCGCTCGCTTGGTCTGGCGATGCGCGAGATATTATGTGGGAAAATGAAGCATTGACCTATGTCGTTCCAGAAGAAGGTTCGAATCTCTGGTTTGACAATATGGTGATTCCCAAAACAGCGGATAATATCGAAGGCGCTCATGCATTTATCAACTTTATGCTCGATGCTGAAATCGCAGCGCTAAACACCGAATACGTGAGCTACTCAACGCCAAATCAAGCAGCTTTACCACTGTTACCTGCAGAAATGGTGGAAGACGAAAGATTTTATCCATCAGCTGAGTTAACTGAGCGCTTAGAAGTGTATGAAAATCTAGGACGAGAGATGTTAGGCCTTTACAATGAGTTATTTTTACAATTTAAAATGCATCGGAATTAATTATGAAGATTTAACAGCTGACGATTAAGTAGCTGATAGACTCGAACAGAATTTAATAAATAAAAGGGTAAACAATAACTAAAGACAATTCATTTTTATAACGTCAATGAGTGGTATATAATAAAAATATCCAGTATACTGAGCTCAACAAAATGACTTAGGAGTGAATTATAATGAAAAATAAAACAGCAATTATTAGGTTCTTTGTCAAATGGTGTTGGTGAGAAGTTTTAACCAATAATTTCAAGCTTATATTTCACATGTTTCGGCTCTTTTTATGGGCGGTAGCGTTAGCAAATGATGATTACGTCGATGCCTTCATTCCAGTGGCTTTAGAGGTTATTCGCTAAGATACCCTTCAAATAATAATGAAAAACGAGGTCCTATGCTGATTGTAACAGCATGGGACCTCGTTCTTTTCTTTTACATGTTGCTATACCGTTGGCACTGTTTCTTCATCGGTCTTTTCCTCTTTTAATTCCGTCGTTGATTCAAGTAATCTTAAGTAATTCTCTGTTACGACAGAGGTGTCTGTTAAGAGGTCGACAACATGTTGTTTGTAACGAGTGAAGATTGTTAGACTATACATAATCCAAAGTACTTTTTGTAAGTAACGGCCAAAGCCCTCACGCACAAGGATGGTTGTCCAACTGAGCTTTTCTTCATTAATCGCAATGACGCGAATACCGAAAATCATTTTCCCAAGTGTTTGACCATTAGTAAATTTCGTCATAAGGATGAAATAGAGTAAGTAAATGCTAAGGGACAGCACTGTTTTTACCAAACTATCATGTAAAAAGAATAAAAATAAATGTGAAAGTGCCCCGATCAAGATCACATCAGTTGTAAAAGCAAATAATCGAATGAAAAATCCTGCATAAAAATAATCCGGATAATCATTAAATCGTCTAATCATATTACAGCCCCCTGTAAAGGTACTTAAATGTTGGGGCTTCTTCTGTCGGTCCAATAGAATCTAGTGGTGTTGATTCTGCTTGAGGTAACAGTTGTTTCATTGATAGGAAAAACTGATCGAAAATGTTTAAAGATGAGCCTTCATATTGAAAGACTTCGGCACCAGACAAATCAAAATCAGCTTCAAGTGTTGCTAAAGCATCATCAAAGTAACCAAGCTCATCCACAAGACCAAGTGTTTTAGCCTGAGCGCCGCTATAAATCCGGCCATCTGCTAAATCGAGTACTTGATCACGTGACATATCGCGACCGACAATAATCTCACTGACGAAACGCTCATACATCCCATCAACAAGCTCTTGTAAAACGGCAATTTCTTCTTCAGTATTTGGGCGAGTAACCGAGCCTAAGTCTTTTAGATCACCACTTTTAATCGTTGTATCTTCGATACCGAGTTTATCAAGTAAACCAGACACATTAAACCCTTGCATAATCACACCAATGGAACCGGTTAAAGTTTCTTCGGTCGCAAAGATTTTTTCTGATTGCGCTGAAATGTAATACCCCCCACTGGCAGCCATACTTTCCATGACCGTATAGACAGGTATGTCACGGAGCTCTTTAACTTCTTTGATTTTATCGGTCAGTTCCGCACTTTCGTACACGCCCCCACCTGGTGTATTGACACGTAAAAGAATGGCTTTTACCGTATCATCTGTTTTTATTTGTTCGAGTTGATCTAAGATTAATGCGTGATTATAGCCACCTCGAGCAAATGGGGAGACTTGTTGATTAATCATCTGACCTTGAACATCAATTAACGCAATCCGGTTAAAATCATCCCCCTCTCTGACAACAGTTTCTCCCTGGGCATCATCAATCAAGGCAGTGAAGAAACCTGTCGCTTTATCCTCATCTTCCTCATCAGCCATAAACACAGATGCAGCAGCGGGTAAAATAAGCGATACAATTAGCACAATAATGGATAAGCCAATGGCCATCCAACGTTTATTTGTCATAAAAATCCTCCTTTTGTTCTTTTTCTCACATATACAAGTATAACAAAAAAATACAATCTGTGTAAACTTTTCTTGAGAATTCATTCGAGCTATTTAACAGTCTCATCCCCCGACTTATGATAAAATCTGAGATTGTATCACATACATGTGTTAATTTTACAGAGTTGCTCAGTCATAAGAAAGTAGTTTGACGAGAGGGACATACATAAAGAGAGGGGATTTAAGAGATGTTACGACGATTTTTTAATTATTATAAACCATATAAAGGTTTATTTATGTTAGATTTTTCGGCGGCGGTCTTAGTGGGGTTGCTTGAACTTGCCTTTCCACTGGCGGTGAATTATATTATCGATGAATTACTGCCGAGCGAAGATTTTTCTATTATTATGTTAGCGGCGTTTGTATTATTAATGATCTATTTGCTTAATACACTACTACATTTTGTAGTCACCTATTGGGGTCATATGTTGGGAATTAATATTGAAACAACGATGCGCCAGGAACTAATGAAACACCAATGGTAAAAACTTTCCCAGCAGATGCGATTAAAGCAATGGGAGACGCAGTACCGATGGGGCGATTAGGTCAACCTCACGAAGTCGGAAATGTTGTTGCTTTTCTACTTAGCGAAGAAGCATCTTATATACATGGTGCGGTCATTTCGATCGATGGAGGATCCGCAGCTTTATAAAGACGCGGTCAGTAACGATGGAGAGTTTTTCATAAAGCGAACTAAAAGGCAGGTGATCATCAACGATTACTTGTCTTTTTTGTGTTTTTAGAGTGACAAGGCTGTGGTAAGATAAAGGTGAGTTCATTTAAGTAGAGAGATGAGAGTGATCAATCATGAAAGAGCGCTTTTTGCGAAATAGGCATTTAATTTTGAAGTATTATCTCGGTGCTGGAATCGGGCTATTTTTGTTTTGGTGGTTTGCCAGGAAAGAAATGAATGTTGACCCTGTCATATTATCGCTACTAGTTGCTTATTTGAGTGTGTTTCCAATTGTACTTGTCCACACTCGAAAATATGCGATTCATATCTTCCTATTTCTACTAACACTTATAACTGGTTTTTATAGTTTCTATCATTACTCACTAGCTGAACACTCAATTTTAAATGCGCTTTATTTTACTTTTCAACTCTTTTTACTGATGGTGGCCGATGTGTTTTCACCGGATGGTTCGATCTTACTCCAGTACCCACTCATCGTTGAAATTGCGCGTTGGTCGGCAGCGTTATACACAATATCGACCGTTTTTATTGCGATGTACCGCATGCTAGAGAATTCGATCTTATTAATTGTTTATCAATTAATTGGTCATCATACGATTGTCTTTGGTTATAACGAGCATAGTCTGATGTTAATTGAAAATTTACGCAAAAATAAGCAACGTGTTATTCTCGTCTCAAGTCATTTGCCACAAGAGATTGCGAGCTATTTAGAATCGATTCGAGTTGCGGTTGTGCATCACCACGACCAAGAGGAGAACAAATATACAAAGGCAGCTGTTGGTCGGGCGAAAAGAATCGTTATTTTACATCAGGAAGATATCGATAATTTAAATGAATTGCTCGATTTTCAAAATGATTTTACGACGTATCGCAGGAGAAATCCGGAGTTGATTGTCTACATTCATCTCCATGAACCGCAGTCTAGACCGATTTTTGCAGAATTAGATAAAACATTTAATAGGGATGGTCAGTCCTTTAAGGTAGAAAAAATTAACGTTTATCAAACATTTGCTCAAGCACTTTTTGAAAAACAAACGATTACAAAAAAGGTGCAAGCAAAGGATGTCGCGCATTTCCTGATTATAGGCTTTGGTTCAATCGGCCAACAGATTGCCTTACAAGCTTTTTCTGAACTTCATAATCTCGACAAAACAACACTTCAGATTACGACTCTTGATCAATTCACTACGAACGCTAAACAAGATTGGTTAAGTCATTTATCTAATGTCGGTGAGCCTGCGTCAATTACGCTTCAGTCGTTTGATATTAAGAATGATTCATTGGAAGCGTTCATCCGAGAACAGGAGTTGCCAGTTACAGGTATTTTTATTTGTATGGATGATGATGAGCTTGATTTGTGGGCAGGGATTGAGTTGTCAAACAAGTTTCCGCAGATCCCAATTTACATTGAATATTCTGAAGGCAGCTTCGCTGAAAAGTGGATCCAATCAGAAGCAAGTGGCAACCGGTTGATCTATAGTTTAGGCACTTTTCAAGAAATATTAACAGCAGAAAATTTATTCAAACAAAAAAGGGGCTGTCCAGAAAGTCAGTAAAAACTGATTTTCGGTGACAGCCCTTTTTATAATTATTTTTTAAAAAACTATTCAAAAAAATCGCCTTTTCTTGTAAAATGGAGTTACCACACTACCA
>DUPD01000101.1 GCA_012838505.1 Bacilli bacterium
CTGGCTCCCTGGCTTAAAATCCATGTCCGTAGAGGCTCCATGTCAAGCCTTCACGAGTAAATTATAATATATTTCGATGCACAATAAAAATTAACTTATTTGTGTCCAAGATATTGACTTAGATCCAAACTATACCATGTTTCATGGTCTAAGAACAGGTAAATTTAAGATTTTTAATTAAAAAAACATAATGTCCTGTTGATTCGTTCATACTACATAGTGTGGACAAAAAATGTTACAAATTAAAATGAGGAGGTCTAAATACTGTGTTAAAAATTAAGAAATTATGTCAGCCGATTTAACAGTTCTAAAGCCAAATGATACGATAAGAGAAGCGGCATCATTAATGGAAAAAGAAGATATAGGCGCAATTCCGATTTGTGAAAAAGATAATGATTTAATCGGGATCGTCACTGATCGTGATTTAGTCATTCGTGGCTATGCAAAAGGAATGACGCCAAATGATTTAGTGGAACATTGTATGACAGAAGATATTGTTACATGTCGTGAAGATACGCTTGTTAGTGAAGTTGGTGAGTTAATGAGTGAACATCAAATTCGTCGGATTCCAGTTGTAAAAGATAATCGTTTAATTGGAATGGTTTCACTTGGTGATCTTGTTACAGAAGAAAAGTCTGATCATTTAGCGATTGAGGCATTAGCAGATATATCAGAGCATGAGCATTTTCATTAATTTAATTATTTTACTCATAAGGTTGGCCAAGCGGTCAACCTTATTTAGCTTGACGATGAACAAGTGACGCATGCAGTCTCATAGGCATAGGTTATAGCAAAAAGAATTAAGAGGAGGTGAGTAAGAATGGCAGAATTAAATTTACATCCCGACGTTAAAGCTTTTAAAGAATTTGCTGAAAAAAACCCTCAACTTATCCGGGCAGCTCGATCAGGTGATCGCAATTTGAATGATTATTTTAAGCATTATCAGAAGTATGGTGAAGCGGATTCGTTCTGGGATCAATTTCTTGATGATAAAAATGAACCAGAAACAAAAGAAACTGCTGATAAAAAGAAAAAATGGTCGGAGCAGTTAAAAGGTTTATTAGAAAAAATAGAATTTGATAATATTGATCAGCATTTAAAACAAGCTGACTCAGCGATCGGAGAATTAAAAAAGCTAATTGGTCACTTTTCTGAGATAAAAAGTAGCCAAACAAAAACACAAACTCAACCGCTACCACAACCACCACAAATGCCTCAGCCACCACATATACCAACGACTGGGTTTAATCGACGTTTTTTTTAGTGACAGCCTTTTAATTTACTAAATAACTGATATAATTGGACTAACGGAGGTGTTCAACGTGTTGGCAACAGTAGAGATTATTGATTTGCTCGATTTAACAGATGAATTAGCAGAAATGGTTAATCAATCAGAGCAAATGTTAAATTATATAGAGAAGAAACGTCAGCTTAAACAAGATCAACAGTCACAGACCTTGATTAGAGCTTTTGAACAGAAAAAAGAACAGTACGAGGACGTGCAAAGATTTGGACGTTATCACCCAGATTATCGAGTGATCACAAAAGAAACCCGGTTATTAAAGCGTGAAGTTGATATGCTTGATTCTGTTGCGCAATTTAAAATTGCGGAACGAGAACTACAAATGCTATTAGACGATATTAGCGCAAAGATCGCCCATAGTGTAAGTGAGCAGATCATGGTTCCACGTGACGGCGCCTTATTTACTGATGTCGGTTGTGGTCATGGTGGAAGTTGCGGTTGCAATGCATCGTAACAGTGCTTGAATTTGTCAGGAGAAAAAGAGAGGTTATAAAATGATAAGAACTAAACGTCAAGGATTGATCGTCTGGTTTAGACAGATGAAAAATGTGAAGCAATTAAAACGTCATGGTCATCTTATTTCTGTGTCTCGTAAATTAAGATACGCAGTTATTTATGTAGATCAGGATCAAATCGAAGAAAGAGCAAGTAGGCTCGAAAGATTATCATTTGTAAAAAAAGTAGACCGATCCTATAAACCATTCATTAAGCAAGAATTTGATAATGCAAAAGTAGATGAAGCAAAAGAATACGATTATAAGATGGGTATTTAATTTTCACAAAAAAGACCTTGATAAAAAAAGCCTGCAGAAGAGTTAATCTGCAGGCCCTTTTTAGTTCTATAGACGAACTAAAAAGGCAAAGGGAGAGGAGAAACCGGAAAAAGTGCCTATGGGGAAACGTAGGCTGATTCCGTCTTCCTGAAGTGGTTAATCGTTAACAGCACTTCATTAGCTAAGCATACCCAGAATCTCAATAATCTATTCAAGCTAAACAATTGTTTAAAAATAAATATCTGATTCAATTAACTATCCTTAGTTGTAAAGTTAAGTGCAAGAGTATTGACATGATAGATTCTTACTCTTTAGGTCTTAATGTTTTAGGTTCTTTCTCCCCCGAGGGGGAGAATTTTTTTGTTAGATCACTTTTTCAAATATTTCTTTTGCCGAATGGTAATCATTAACTTCACGAACACGTTGATTGATCCTTTGAGAGGCCTCTATAATTTGCTCGTTTGTAAAGCCATGAAGAGATTTACCTTTCGGTATGAACTCCCGCAATAACTTATTAAAGTTCTCATTTGTTCCTC
>DUPD01000102.1 GCA_012838505.1 Bacilli bacterium
CTTTTATACCTCCATCACTGCGACGATAAAATAATACTAATATCATAACAGTGAGTGAAGGTTAATTTGAATTAAAATGTTTCTTTTTATTTAGCGGAAACTGTACCATTTAGTTTATCAGTTACAAGGAGCCTGCGATTGAAAAAATCAAGTAAGTTTACCTTTTCAGTTTTTGTTACAATTACTAGTTTCCTATTGCTTGGTCTGATCTATCTGATCGTTCCACTCGTACAAGGAAGCGATCGAATCGTCGTTGTTCTTCTATTAATTGGTGCACATGCAGTTGTTTTTATTATGCTTTATCAAATATATCTGACTTACTTGAAGCCTAATGAGCAAATTAAAGCAGTGCTAGCGGAACTAATCAAAGGCAACTACACTGCGCGATCCTACGAAAAGAGTCATCATGGTGTTGATCATTTAGGCTATGCCGTCAACAAGCTTGCATTTAATTTACAAAACTTGAATCGCCAAGATAAAATGCATTCAAGACAACTGCATACAGTCATTGAAAACATGGAAAGTGGCATCATGCTCTTGGATACAAAAGGCTATGTTCAATTAATTAATCGTAAGTTTACTGAACTATTTGATAAAACAGAAGCTGAAGTGACGAATCAACTATACTACCAAGTATTAGATCAAAAAAAGGTTTACCAGGCTGTTCAAGATGCTTTTCTATATGAAGAAACATTTAAAAATTCAATCACAATAACAAAAGGTCAAAACCGATTGTTTATCGAGATCGTTGCTGTTCCCTTTTTTAATGAAAGCAATGATATAAGAGGGCTTGTATTTGTTTTTCATGATATCACTGAACTAAAACATGTTGATCAAATTCGAAAAGACTTTGTTGCTAATGTTTCGCATGAGTTGAAAACACCAGTTACCTCAATTAAAGGATTTGCTGAAACAATGCTCGATGATGACGCAATTGAGCCCGCGATGATCCATAAGTTTTTAACGATTATTTACAAAGAAAGTGGCCGACTGCAATCACTCATTCATGATTTGTTAGAGCTAACAAAACTTGAACGGGAAGAATTTAAAGTAGAACTTAAGCGGATTAATTTTTCAGTGATTGTAAATGATTGTGTGACTTTTGTGAAAGAACTGGCACATAAACGTGATCTTGAGCTCAAGCTTAATGTCGATTCTGAGCTCTTTTTAACCGGTGACGGAGCACGGTTGAAACAAGTGATTTTAAATTTACTTTACAATGCAATTAGTTATTCAAAGGATCATGGTCAAATTGTTGTGACTGCCAAAAGAACTCATCCATGGATTGAATTGACGATCAAAGATAATGGAATTGGCATTCCGGAAGAGATGATTGATCGAATTTTCGAGCGATTCTATCGGGTTGATCAAGCACGGAGTCGTGAAACAGGTGGTACCGGACTGGGCTTAGCAATTGTTAAACATATTGTTGAGGCACATGAAGGTGTGATCGAAGTTGATAGTCAAGTCGATATCGGCACAACATTTAAAATATTAATCCCGATTACACATGGTCTTAGCTAAAACGAGTTCAATGACTCGTTTTTTTATTTGTTTAGGAAATTATCAAATCCGTTAGTTGGGGATAGCTTTGTGTTTGTTAGTTATCTAATGATCTTTATGAGTAATACCTAACGACTTGTCATTAAGCTTTGGATACCAAGTCGATTTAAGTGTGTTATCCGACGATTATCTCTTATTCGTAAGAAATCATACCTAGGTAGAGGATGATTTCCAACGATTATCTCCTATTCGTAAGAAATCACACCTAGGTAGAGGATGATTTCCGACGATTAGCCCTTATTCGTAAGAAATCACACCTAGGTAGAGGATGATCTCCGACGATTAGCCCTTATTCGTAAGAAATCAC
>DUPD01000103.1 GCA_012838505.1 Bacilli bacterium
AAATAAGCAAAATACTTAAATTAAAAATAAACCACACTAAAGATTTTATTCTCCAGTGTGGTTTTCCTTTGCTCCGCTTGAAGCCGTCACTTAAGTTTTTATTCAATCCCTATGTGAAAGCTCCTAACTGTTGGCTTTTTACTTTGGACAACTAATGGAACCTCTTGATCACCTTGTCTGATGACGACAATTTGTTGTTCTTCAGTTAGATCATCAATATTACGGGTGCCACCTCCTTGATCAGTTTCGATCGTTGTTTGCGTACCAACAATTAAATTTTTTTCATAAATGACTTCAGATGTTGCTTCCAAATTTACCATGACTTCTACATTTGAGATCCCTTCAACCTCCTCAAGCATTGCGGCTAGGTCAGTTTGATAAGCTTGTTCAAGTTCTAACAGTGGATCACTTGTACTTGGACTACTCGCAGTCTCTAATTGTTTAGCTTCAGTTTGAATCAGTGGATTCCCTTCTGAAACATTTGGTTGCTTAGGAGCAGAAAACCATTGACTAGCAATTAAAAGGATCACACCGATGCATCCAAGAATGATTAAATAATTTGATTTGGTTAATTTTTGTGTTGAATTTTGGTTTTTTAGCCACTCAGTTAATTTTTTAAACGGATTGTCCAATACCTATCCCCCCTCCCATGAGATTTGGATTTGATTTTGATTGACGCTAAGTTTGTTGCTAAACCAATTTAAGATTTGCTGATTATCATTAATTGTTTGCTGATCATGATCAATCTTATGATTAGATGCCGAAATAATGACTGGTTCGATTAATAATGTTTGCTGGTTGTTATCTGTAATTGTGAAGTGAAAAACCAATTCTTCTATCACTATCGCTTGGTCAGTCTCGGAAAAAATATCAACACGTTTAAGTTCGTACTCAAAGACTTGTGCAAACTCATCCTCCATTTCCGCCTTCAATTGATTCGCCATCTCATCTATAACATATGCGTCACTAGTAGCTTGTATTTCTTTTTTTTTAAGATCGATTTCATTTTCTAACACCGATCTTGAATTTGAGCCAAACAATGAGTCAACTATTTTATTTGATTCATCTGATATATTGATATTAAATAATGTTGTAATTGGTTGAATAAATAAAAACATAAATGTGATCGACAAGCTAAACTGTGCATATTTTTTCATACTACGGTCTGGTAAAACCATTAACGTCAACATCATGATAAAAATCAGTACAATCATTTGAGTGATCCAATTCGTCAAAAAGTTCAAATGAATCCTCCCCTTATCGAATCATTAACGTTAAATTACTTGCGATCAATAAAACGACAATCATCATAATAAACATAAAAGACACAACAATTAACACCGCAAGTAAATAGAAAACGTGATCTGCAATAATCGAGATACTTTTTACTACTTGGTCGTCACCAATTGGCTGAACAATCGCTGCGGCTAATTTAAAAAAACTACCAACAATTGCAACTTTAACGATTGGTAAACTAACAATTAATAAAATAAAAATCAGTCCAAAAAGACCAAGACCATTTTTTAAAACCTGAGTAGTCGCAAAAATTGTATCTGTAGCTTCTGAGAGCATCCTTCCAACAACAGGAACAAAATTATTTGTGACGAATTTTGCAGTTTTGATTCCGAGACCATCTTGAACTGCTGAGATCGCTCCTTGTGTAGAGAGAACGGTTAAGAAGATTGTTAGACTAATAAATAATAGTGTTAAGCCAATTTGCCTTAATAAATCAGCTAATTTAGTCAATTGAAACTTTTGATTCATCTGACTGACTAAATGTAAGATTAGGGATAAAAAAATGAGCACTAGAATAAATTTATCGACTAAAATAACAATCAAATAAAGAAAAGTAATAATCAGGGGATGAAAAAATGAAGCTGAAATTATCCCTCCAAGCATCGCCATTAAACTCAACAATAGTGGGAGTAAGGCGATGATAAAATCATGCATTCTCGTAATCGTCGTTGTCATTAACTCACTAATCACTGAGAAGCTTTGAACAGCAAGTGTTGTTAATAAAATCATTAAAACGAAATTTGCTACGATAGTGACCGATTCCGATTGGAATGATGACTGAAGATTTTTAATTAATGCAGAAATAATCGCAATTATAATTAGTTGACCTAGGAGTTTCCCATTTAAAAATAGTTCATAGCCGATTATATTAATTAATGCACTAACCCAATCAATTAACGACAATTGATTCGCATTTGTGATTAGTTCTTTAAGAGATATCCGTTCAATTTGTGGAAAATAGTCTTGATAATCCTTACCAATTTCAGACCAAAAAGTTTCTAAATCGCTAACATCAAGTTCTGATAATAAGTGGTCAGCTTGGTCGTAATCATTTATTGGCTCTTGAACTTGAGCATATCCAGGTAGATTCCATAGAAAAAAACTAATGATAACAGATAGTTGTAACTGATAAACTAAATGGTACAGTTTCCGCTAAATAAAAAGAAACATTTTAATTCAAATTAACCTTCACTCACTGTTATGATATTAGTATTATTTTATCGTCGCAGTGATGGAGGTATAAAAG
>DUPD01000007.1 GCA_012838505.1 Bacilli bacterium
CCTAATTTATGTTTAAGCAAATCAAGATTTCTGTGATCTTTATCAACCAATAAAGCACGAATAGGCGTTTTCTTGGTTTTACCGTCAATCATGATCGGCAAGGAGATATGTGTGGAATCAAAAGAGTCGTTTTGATTGTTCCAGATGCACATCGTTTTTTTCAGAACTGGAACTGTTTCAAATTTTGTTTTCTTCGCCTGTATTCTTCCATAACCAAATTGTATCAATTAACAACACGAACGGCAACAAATGTATAAAAATATAGATAGTGGAAATTTCGGTCAATTGAGATAGCAGAAAGCTATCCCTTGACCGACCTCACTATCATCCCATGTCTAAAGACGATGGGCTTTCTTGTTCGGAAAATCTGTAATGAATAAAGGCTTTTCTATGGTATTTGCAACCGATTGCTCTATATATGATATTTCATTTACCTTAAATTATGCTTTTGTTTTAGGCTCATAGATATAAATCAAAATAAATTCAATAGTGATTTTTTATAATTTTAACCTCGGTCAAGGCAATCGTTTGCACTACTTAGGTAAGAGTATATCACTTACTTTTGTACTGTCAATGGTTTTAATGTTATTTTTTGTGTTTTATTAACATTAAATATTTAATCTAACTAGCCTCCAACTTCCTCAATTAATTACTTCCCCTCATTTAGACACATTTTTATAGACTAACTTCTTTGAAAACTCAAATATAAAACGTATGTTTGAACATTTTTGATTTATTTTGAGTGAAATTGATTGATTTTGATTGTTTTATATTATATACTATATTTATAATGAAAACGTTAGCAAAGAGGTCGATGATTATGTTGTTTCAACATCGAAAAGAAAAAATTTTAAATTTGTTATCTGAAAGCAATACGGTAAGAATTCATGATCTAGTCACCCGTACCGGAGCGAGCGAATCTACAATCAGACGTGATCTGATGGCTTTAGAAGAAGAAGGGCTCTTAACACGTGTTCATGGTGGTGCTACTAAGGTTAAAAATATTGGAATAGAACAAAAAATGTCGCAAAAAGAAAGTATCAACCATGAGATAAAAGCGAAAATAGCTAAGTATTGTAGCACTTTAGTTAAACCGAATAGTCAAATTTATATCGATGCAGGTACTGCAACATTAGAGTTAGTTAGAGTTTTACCAAATGACAAAAGGATTCAGGTCGTTACAAATGGGGTCGATCAAGCCTTGCTAGCATTACAAAGAGGAATAAATGTTACTTTGCTCGGAGGACCTGTCAAACAAAACACACACGCAATCGCTGGTATCACAGCATACCAGCAACTCGAGCGAATGAATTTTTCTTTCGCATTTATCGGAATGAATGGTCTCAGTTATGAAAATGGTTTAACAACAACCAATTTGGATGAAGCGATGATCAAAGAATGTGCCATGCAACAAAGTCATAAGATCCGGATTTTGATGGATAATAGTAAAATAGACCAGATATATGAGTTTAAGGTTAACGCACCTACACAAGCGATTATATTACTGAATAAACAGGCAAAAGTTAATTCACCAGATACAATCCATAAACTAGCGAATCACTTCGATTTGCATTTTCTTTAATACCGACAAGATACCACAATTATATTAAATAGGAGGAGATCAGATGCTCTATACTCTAACGCTAAATCCATCAATTGATTATATAATGCACATTAATGATGTTAAAGCAGGCGAAACAAATTATGCAGATGACGACTATATGTTACCAGGTGGGAAAGGTGTCAATGTCTCACGCGTTTTAAATCAATTAGGTGTTGCTAACAAAGCATTAGGTTTTATTGGTGGACACACTGGACGTTTTATCGAAGATTGGCTCAAAAAAGAAGGTGCTGAGCATGATTTTATAAGCATCAACGGCGATACACGAATAAACGTTAAGTTAAAAGGAGAAGCCGAAACTGAAATTAACAGCAAGGGGCCGATAATCACCAATGCTGATAGTGAAAAACTATTAACAAGGATTAGACAGCTTAAGTCAACAGATACGATCATCTTATCTGGAAGTAAAAGTAGAGGTTTATCCAAAACTTTTTACAATCAAATTATCGATATTTGTACCGAACAAAATATTTCTTTCGTCATCGATACAAATAGTAAAGAACTTTTAGACATATTAAAGAAAAAGCCGTTTTTAGTGAAGCCGAATCAAGCAGAATTAGGCCAGCTATTTAACCAATCGATCCAGTCAAAAGAAGAAGCCATTTATTACGGTAAAAAACTTCAAGAGGGTGGTGCCGAAAATGTAATTGTATCATTAGGAGGCGATGGAGCGATATTTATTGATCAAAATGAAATTTATCTTGCCAAATCACCAAAAGGAAATGTGATCAATACAGTTGGGGCAGGCGATTCAATGATAGCTGGGTTCATGGCAGGCATTGAAAAAGGTTTAACAAAATTGGAAGCATTTAAACTTAGTGTTCAAAGTGGTAGTGCAACAGCATTCAATGAGGATCTAGCAACGAAAGAAGCGATCTTAGCACTTAATAATCAAGTGATAATAGAAAGGGTGGAGAATTATGAAGATGACTGATGTGATGCGAGAAGAATTGATGATTTTATCTCCTGAAGCAACAACAAAAGAAGCCATTCTTGATGAAATGACAAAGAAGCTTGTTGAAACAGGAGCGGTCGATGATTATGATACATTTAGACAAGCTATTGCAGAACGTGAAAAGAGTATGAGTACAGGACTTGGTGACGGAATTGCGATGCCACATGCCAAAAACCAAGCAGTAAAGAAAACATCTGTCGTATTTGCCAAGCATCAAACGGGGATTGATTTTGACAGTTTGGATGGCAAGCCAGCACACTTATTCTTTATGATTGCAGCGAAAGACAATGCGAACGAAACACATTTAACGATTCTTTCGAATTTATCAAAACTTTTGATGAACAAAGACTTTATTGAGGCACTGGAGGTAGCTGACACACCACAGAGCGTGAAAGCAATCGTCAATTTAGCTGAAGCTGGATTGGAACAAGAACAAGTTCAATCGAATGAACAACCTGATTTCGATGATCAAAGTGAGCAACCTTATTTAATCGCTGTCACAGCCTGTCCTACTGGTATCGCACATACTTATATGGCTGAAGACGCTTTAAAAAACAAAGCAAAAGAAATGGGCATTAAGATTAAAGTAGAAACAAACGGCTCAGACGGGATTAAAAACCGCTTAACTTCTGAAGATATTAAAAAGGCAGATGGTGTCATCGTTGCTGTCGGTAAAAAAGTACCAATGGATCGCTTTGACGGGAAGCGGGTAATCGAGCGCCCCGTTGCAGATGGAATCAAAAAGAGTGAAGAATTAATTACCGAAGCTTTATCAGGAAATGCACCCATTTATCGTTCAAGTGGTAGTGAAAGTGAGTCTGATTCTAGCGATGATGACAATCAAGACAGAAATCGCTTCTCGCTCAAATCAATTTATAATGATTTAATGAGTGGTGTTTCTAACATGTTGCCATTTGTTATCTCTGGTGGAATCATTCTCGCATTAGCATTTCTATTAGAACGATTTGTCGGTAGCGATTCATCTATCTTTATTGGGATTAAGGGGATAGGTGAAGCGGCATTTAGTTTCCTCATTCCTGTTCTAGCGGGTTATATTGCCATGAGTGTTGGTGGTAAACCTGCAATGGCGAGTGGTTTTGCAGGCGGTGCAATAGCAGTTAGTTCAAACGCTGGATTTTTAGGTGGCTTAATTGCAGGATTTTTAGCAGGATATATCACACTTTTCATCATCAGATTATTAAAAAATATGCCGAAGAATTTAGCTGGGATTAGAACAATCTTATTATATCCTATTTTAACGCTGCTCACGACAGGAGTTCTGATGTATTTTGTCTTAGGACCGATATTTTCTAACATTAACCTTTCAATGATCAATTTCCTAGAAAACCTCGGAACGGGTAATCTAGTTTTATTAGGCGCTCTTCTTGGTGGGATGATGGCGGTTGATATGGGTGGTCCAGTAAATAAAGCAGCATATGCTTTTTCAATCGGAATTTTCACTGATACTGGCGATGGTAGTTTAATGGCTGCAGTTATGGTTGGGGGCATGATCCCACCGTTAGCAATTGCTCTAGCATCAATCATCTTTAAAAATAAGTTTACTGAAGTGCAACAGCAATCTGCTCTGACAAATTTCATTTTAGGTCTTTCGTTTATCTCAGAAGGAGCTATTCCTTTTGCAGCTGCCGATCCGATTCGTGTCATTGGTTCAAGTATAATCGGTAGTGCTATAGCTGGTGGACTGACACAACTTTGGCTAGCTAGTGTGCCCGCTCCTCATGGTGGAATTTTCACCATATTAGCCTTAGGCGAAAATCGTTTATTGCTAATTATATCAATTATTATCGGTACAGTGATTAGTGCATTGATCTTAGGTGTTTGGAAGAAACCATTAGAGGAACAAATTATTTCAGACAATGCCTAATTATCAAAATTAAACCTGGTATACGTTTAAATTAGATGTGTACCAGGTTGTTGACATAAAAAAAACTAAATGTTATTCTTTTTATGAATTGAATATGTTTCTTCGGGGCAGGGTGTAATTCCCGACCGACGGTGACAAGTGTGAACTTGAAGTCCGTGACCCGCAATTATTTGCGGTTGATCTAGTGAAAATCTAGAACCGACAGTTAGAGTCTGGATGGGAGAAGAAAAAACTAATTAGCTAAGATGACAGGATTAGTATACCTTTTTTGTCATACTTTCTTTTAGTCGATGAACCAAAGCCTCGTGTATCGAACACAAGGCTTTTTTATTTGGAAAGGAGGAAAATATATGCATGAGAAATACATGAAGCTAGCGATTCAAGAAGCTAAAAAGGGATTTGGTAGAACATTTACAAATCCTTTAGTTGGTGCTGTCATTGTCAATAATGATCAAGTCATTGCATCAGGTGCACATTTGGAATATGGCAAAGAACACGCCGAAATTAATGCCCTCTCATCATATAAAGCCCCCGATAAACGATTCGATTCAATTCTCTACGTTACACTTGAACCTTGTAATCATGATGGCAAACAACCCCCTTGTACACAAGCAATCATTAACAGCGGGATAAAACAAGTGGTCATCGGACAACTCGACCCTAACCCTTTAGTTGCAGGTAAAGGCAAGAAAAAGTTAGAACAACATGGTATCAAGGTCATTACTGGTGTGCTAGAAACAGAGGCTCGCGAATTGAATCCTTTTTTCAATTGCTTCTATGAACAAAATCGTCCCTATATCACTTTAAAACAGGCAATTACTTTGGATGGTAAACTATCATTAGATTCAAAGCGCACAGCAATCACGGGAAAAGATACTTATCAATACGTTCGAAAAGAGCGCAATCATTATCAAGGGATCTTAGTTGGAAGTCAAACGATTTTAACAGATAATCCTTTTCTGTTGGGAACAGATCAAACCTTGCATCCAATTCGGATCATTCTAGATCGGCGCGGTCGATTATTCAACCAACTTGATCTAAATATTTTTATTAATCAAGCTAGTCCAGTTTGGATTTTCACCGAACGAAAAGTAAACATTAAGCTTCCAAAACATGTTGAAGCAATCGTTCTCAAAAGCGCTACAGTCAAATCGATTATCAAAGAATTAACGAGGAGAAATATCCACTCTCTCTATGTAGAAGGTGGAGCGAAAGTTCATGACAGCTTTTTAAACAGTGGTTATTGGGATCAAATGATTACTTATATCGCCCCAAAGGTCATTGGCGGCAACGGCGTGCCAGCAATGTCAAGCACAAGAGAAGTTAATCAAGTGTTTGAATTAACGAATGTTACGGTTGAATCCATTCATGATGACTTAAGAATTTCTGGAAGAAGGTGTTAAAATTGTTTACTGGTCTAATTCAAGAACAAGGAAAAATCCTAAAAGTTAATCGAAAGGCACATACAGTACAGTTGACTTGCCAAGCTTCAGAAAAAATATTAGCTGACTATCAAATTGGAGATAGTATGGCGATTAACGGTGTTTGTCTAACAGCAATTGCTAAGACTAATTCCCACTTTACCGTTGATATCATGCCCGAGACTTTTTACCGGACAACTTTTTCTAAATTAAAAATAAACGATCAAGTAAATTTGGAACGTGCACTCTCTTTCCACGGAAGATTAGAGGGTCATTTAGTATCCGGGCACATTGATACAACCGTTCGATTGATCGAAAAAAGGAACCATGAAAATGCATTGATTTTAACATTTGACTATCCTAAAGATCAACAAGGTGAAATCATTCCACAAGGGTCAATTGCAATTAATGGCGTTAGCTTAACTGTCACAGATGTGCAAGCACGGTCTTTTTCTGTTAGTTTAATCCCACATTCAAAGGATCAGACAAATTTAGGAACGTTAAATCGCGGTGAGTATGTTAACGTTGAAACAGATATGATCGGAAAATATATTAAGGCACAAGCTCATCTTACTGATAAAGTAACGGGAGGATTTCTACAATGACTAAACATATTGAAAAAGCGATCGAAGACTTAAAACAAGGCAAGCTTATCATTGTCGTAGATGATGATAATCGTGAGGCAGAAGGAGATTTAGTTGGTTTAGCGAGCTTAGCTACGGCCGAAACTGTGAATTTCATGACCAAACATGCGCGAGGTTTAATCTGCGCACCTATTTCTGAAGCCATTGCGGAGCATTTTGGCCTCACAGAAATGATAGAAGAGAATACAGATCCTTACAGAACAGCGTTTACGATCAGTGTCGATCATAAGGAAACCTCAACAGGAATTTCTGCTTTCGATCGCGCCAAAACAATTAAAGAATTAGCTAACCTATCTAACGGTGATCAAGCATTTCATAAGCCTGGTCATATTTTCCCGTTAATCGCAAAAGAAGGGGGCGTACTCGAGCGAAGAGGCCATACTGAAGCAGCGATTGATTTAGCCAAGCTGGCAAACGAACCACAAGCTACCTATATATGCGAAATCTTAAACGATGATGGGACAATGGCACGAAGACCCCAACTAGAAGCATTAGCTGCCGAGTGGAAAATGCCAATCATTAGTATCGAAGAATTAGTGACTTATTTGACCGCAAATCAAGAATTAACAGTCAAGCTACCAACATCTTATGGAGACTTTGATTTAACTCTGTTCGAGGATCAAGCAAATAAAGAGCACCTTTTGCTTTCTAAAGGTGAAATTAGAAGTCTTCAAGAGCCTTTACTGATACGTGTCCACTCTGAATGTCTCACAGGTGATATCTTTGGCTCACATCGTTGCGATTGCGGCGAACAATTACACGAAGCAATGCGGATGATTGAAGAAAATGGCATCGGAGCAATTTTATATTTACGCCAAGAAGGACGTGGAATTGGTTTAAAAAACAAACTGAAAACCTATCAGCTTCAGGAAAATGGTCTAGATACATTTGATGCAAATATCGCACTAGGTTTTGAACCGGATGAGCGAGATTATCACTTTGCCGCCCAAATCCTAAAGTCATTAAAGATTAAAAAGGTTAACTTAATCACAAATAATCCAAATAAAATTGAGCAATTAAATACGTTTGGCATCGAAGTCGTTGAACGTATTCCATTAGAAGTCAGACCTGAAAAGGAAAACCTCAATTATTTAAGAACAAAAAAGGAAAAATTTGATCACCTATTATCAATTAACTAAAGGAGAATTAATATGCCAATATTTGAAGGTAATTTTAACGGAGAAAATCTAAAAGTAGGAATTGTGATCGCTCGATTTAATGAGCTAATCACTTCTAAGCTCTTATCTGGGGCAATTGACAATTTATTACGACATGGGGTTAAGGAAGAAGATATTGATATTTACTGGGTTCCAGGCGCATTTGAGATTCCTTTTATCACAAAAAAATTAGTTGACAATCATAAATATGACGGAATTATCACTCTTGGAGCCGTGATCCGCGGGGCAACGACACATTATGAATTAGTTACGAATGAAGTCGCCAAAGGGGTCGCACATATTGGACTAACATCAGATATACCGGTTTTATTCGGCGTGCTAACAACAGAAACGATCGAACAAGCACTTGAACGAGCTGGAACAAAAGCTGGCAATAAAGGTAGCGAAGTTGCACAAGGATTACTAGAAATGATCTCACTTAATAAAGCGATATAAAGTGAATCTTTAATTCAGTAAAAAACTAAGCTATGGCAATTAGACGTACATTCATACCACCGAGTACACCATTTTTGTGCTCGGTGGTTTATTTTAAATCAGTCATCATTGATATCAGTAAATCATTCTTGAATTTCAAGTTTTTGTTATTTTCATCGTTTATTATTTTAATCTCCTTAGTTGTAAAGTAAGGTGCAGGATTATTTACAGCCGGAGTCAATCAGAACCGGTCTTTATCATAATTGTAAACCGAATCATTAAAAGCCATCCCAATGAAACAGATGGCTTTTAATGATGGTTACTAACTAGATGTTAATTGTGATTTCGTTTGTTGGATTACTCCTGGTGATGCTGGTGCAGCCGGCTGATAATATCCTTTTTGCAAGGCATATTCGTATACCGTTCTTTGGCGATTCTCATCTTGATTACGTAGCTGAATCAGTGTCTGTCTTAATTGTGGATTATTGGATTCGCTAATATAATTAGCATAACCGGTTAAACTGCTCTTTAATCCTGCTAAGTAATCATTAACCATATCTTTTTCTTG
The DNA here is from genome assembly GCA_012838505.1 of Bacilli bacterium. Classification (GTDB taxonomy): domain Bacteria; phylum Bacillota; class Bacilli; order Bacillales; family Amphibacillaceae; genus Amphibacillus. The sequence continues at coordinate 8,687 of DUPD01000007.1, forward strand.
CAACATTTCGATTCTCTCCTTATCCAAAAAAGGTTAATAATTTTTGTTCTGCTTGTTTTGCGGCCTGACCATCGGTTTCAAAAATTGTCTTTAACTGTGGGTCTATGCAGTTTTGTCCATAAAACGCTAATTTATTCGCAATCATCCCATGACCACCGATAATATGACGTAGATTCTCTACTTCTAGTTCTGTTAAGTTGCTCATTATACACCCTCCTCTATTCATTTTCATCGTTTTTAAGTTAACCATTTTTCAAAAAATGATACAAAGAACGATAACACCTCCAAAGAACTTTGGTCAACTTGATTAGTAGCTGATCTTTCCCCTTAACATGATTTTTACATCTTAAGGTCAACATTTAGCAGCTAATCATACTTCGTTAGGAGATTTTTTTACCTAAAAGGGTTAATTAAGCTTTGATATAGACTTATTAACACAAAAAAACGAATGACACCTTTTTTCAAGGCACCATTCGCTTAATTAACTACTTCTTTTTATGATGATCAGTTGTATATGTTGCAGGATTATTTAATAAAAAATTCTCCTCATAATCTTTGGTCACTTTGACGACAAGTGAGCCCAAGCCAAGTAATGCGATTAAGTTTGGAATCACCATTAAGCCATTAAAAACATCCGCTAATTCCCAAACAATTTCAGCTGTCATACTCGTGCCAAAAACAATAAAGATTAGCACGAGTATTTGATATGGCATAACGCCTTTTTTTCCAAAGAGGAACTTAATGTTTGCTTCAGCAAAATAATACCAACTAATAATTGTTGAAATTGCAAAAAAGAACAAACAAATTGCGATAAAAGTTACCCCAAAACTGCCAAATCCGGCTGAAAACCCAGCCTGTGTCAATTGTGCTCCAAACAAACCACTTGAAAAAGCATCAGTCGTTAAAATAACAAGTGCGGTCATCGTACAAACAACACCGGTATCAATCACAACACCAATCATCGCCGTCAGACCTTGTTCACCTGGATGCTTAACTTTTGCAACTGCATGAGCGTGCGGTGTCGAACCCATACCAGCCTCATTCGAAAACAAGCCCCGTGCAATTCCATAACGCATTGCTTCCTTAATTGAGACACCAACCACTCCACCTGCGACCGCCGACGGCTTAAATGCCTCTTGAAAAATCATTTGAAATGCAGGTAAAATCATCTCATAATGCATAAAAATAATCGTCAACGAACCGATAACATAAAATGTTACCATAATCGGGACAATTTTTTCTGTAAACGAAGCAATTCGTGCAACACCACCAATGACGATTAAGCCAACTATAACGGCGATGATTATTCCAGTCAGAAACTTCGGCATCCCAAACGCTGTATATGTTGCCTCCGCGATCGAACTTGATTGTACCATGTTTCCCATAAATCCTAGGGCGATAATTAAGAGTACCGCAAAAATACTGGCCAACAACTTACTGCCAAGACCTTTCTTTATGTAATATGCAGGTCCACCAGTCACTTCGCCATCTTTGCGCTCAGTATATAACTGCGCTAAAATCGCTTCAGCAAAAATCGTTCCCATCCCAAAAAATCCACTTATCCACATCCAAAATACTGCACCAGGACCACCAGACGCTACTGCCGTTGCAACCCCAGCAATATTCCCCGTACCAACTTGCGCTGCAATTGCAGTTGCCAGTGCTTGAAACGAACTCATTCCATCCGCATCCGCACGATCCTCTTTTTTAAATAATCCACCAAAAGTTTGTTTAAATGCTCGCTTAAACTGACGAACTTGTAACCCTTTGAGTCGAATTGTAAAAAGTACACCCGTTCCAACCAATAAGATTAACATTGGTGGTCCCCACAAAATACTGTTAATATACTCAATCACTGTTGAAAAATTCATTTGCTCCCCCTTGTCTTTCATTCTCTTCTGAATATACTGAATTTTTAATCTTGTTTAATTATGCGTTTATCTGTTTTTTTATAACACACACAATTATTGACCAATATACTCGAAGTGAATGAATTTGGGAAGTCTTTTTTGATTTGTGACTGAGTCAAGTTTTTGTGGGAGATATTTTTGTTTTTTTATTTCTCTCTTTATTTGGTATAATTTCAACGCGCCCTCAGTATCGCTTCATAAAATAAATTAGATAAAATCAAGTTATGTGATCAG
>DUPD01000104.1 GCA_012838505.1 Bacilli bacterium
CAGTTACAGCTATTCCTGGCACATCGGTGTATATCTCCACCAAATCGGCTTTTAAGTACCCCCCAAGTACTACTGCAGTAGTATCGCTCCCACCCCGACCCAGTGTAGTGATTTCATCCTTTTCTGTTCTTCCCTGAAAACCCGCAACTACAACAATTTTCCCCTGTTTTATTTCTTTTTCAATTGCAGCGGGAACCACTTTTATAATATGGGCGTTTCCAAAGTCTTCAGTTGTCACTATACCTGCCTGGAACCCTGTCATAGCTTCGGCTTTGACCCCTTGGGCTTCTATATAAGCTGCCATAATTGACGCTGAAATAATTTCCCCACATGACATGAGTAAATCTTGTTCACGCTTTGATTGTTTACCATTTGGATAATTAATCAGCGCTAAAAGAGCGTCCGTTGCATACGGATCTGGTGCGCGTCCAATCGCTGAGACAACGACGACGACTTTATAACCTTCTCGTAATGATGCTTGAATGTGCTTAATTGCATACTCACGAGATCCCACATCTTTTAACGATGTCCCTCCAAATTTTTGTACTAAAATATCCATCATTTCACCCCAAGATTAGAGCCAATTATTTTTAACGAGTGATTCAGCGATTTGGACTGAATTCCAAGCAGCTCCTTTTAACAAGTTATCTGAAACAACCCATAAATGTATGCCTAATGGATTATCTAAATCTTTTCTCACACGACCAACAAATACGTCTGTTTGACCTGCCGCATCTAATGGTGTCGGATATTCTTGTGTCTCAATATTATCTTTTAACACGATTCCTGGTGCACTGTTTAAGACATCGTGAATATCTTTTACTGAAACATCTTTTTCAACCTCGAGATAGACACTTTCAGCATGTGAAGTGAAAAATGGTAGACGTACACACGTTGCTGCTACTGATAGATCATCACGATTCATAATTTTTTTCGTCTCATTGATCATTTTCATTTCCTCAAATGTGTAGCCATTCTCCTGAAAGAGATCAATTTGTGGTAATGCATTAAAAGCAATTGGATAATGGTTTGGCTCGCTTTTTACAGGGAGCAACTTAGCATCGACATCTTCTCCATTTAAAAAAGCTTGGGCTTGATCTTTTAATTCTTCAACTGCTTGGGCACCTGCTCCTGAAACCGCCTGATACGTAGAGACAATGACTCGTTTTAGTCCGAATTTTTCTTCAATCGGCTTTAAAGTTGCAACCATTTGAATCGTTGAACAGTTAGGATTAGCAATAATTCCTTGATGATTTTTGATATCCGCTTCATTCACTTCTGGAACAACAAGTGGTACATTTTCATCCATTCGATAGGCGCTTGTATTATCAACTACAACCGCACCACGTTTAATTGCTTCTGGGGCAAGTTGTTTAGAAATCGAACCACCGGCTGAAAAGAGGGCAATATCGACCCCTTCAAAGCTTTCGGGTTTAGCTTCTTCAACGACGATTACTTCATCCTTAAACTTAATCTTTGTTCCTGCTGAACGTGGTGACGATAGTAGTTTTAATTGATTAATTGGAAAGTTCTTTGCTTCTAAAGTTTCTAATATTTTTTGTCCCACAGCTCCTGTTGCACCTAATAGTGCGACATTATATCTTTTTGTCTTTAACATAAAAAAACCCCTCTCCACAAGCATAATTAATATATTTATCTATTTTAACATATTCTAATAGTAAAGAGGGGTATGTTTAGTGGATTTTAATAAAAAACTGCTCAATAAGTCGTGATTATCGGTTGAAGTTGTTTTCCTGCTAACGCTTTTTCAACTGTTTCAGGTATGAGCTCCATTTTAGAAATCAACGAATTTGGTTTACTTGTAGGATTGTCTTGACCAAATGGAACGAGGTAGATTCCTTTAGCGGCAATTAGCTTCATTAGATTAACGCCATTTAACCCTAATGCATCATTTGTAGAGATCGCTAAAACGATTGGTGATTGATTTCGCATCGTTGCTTTAGTTGCCATCAGACTAGGAGTATCTGTGATGGCATTGGCAAGTTTGCTTAATGAATTTCCTGTCAGTGGTGCAACGACCATACAGTCAACTGGGTTATTTGGTCCAAATGTTTCTGCTTCAACAATTGTCGTGACAGGCTTGTTTCCAGTTAATTGTTCAAGTTTCTTTAAATGATCCTCTGCTCGACCAAAACGTGTGTCTGTGTTTTGGACATTATATGAAACAACAGGCCGGACATTAGCACCCGCTGAAACCAATTGTTCGATGATTGGAAAAACGTCTGCATAGGTACAGTGTGAGGCAGTCAAGCTGAAGCCGATTGTCTTCCCTTTTAACATGTTCAATTCCCTCCCTGCTTATTAGTGATGCTCGGCAATTAATTGATTAATGACATTCGCCAAAATTTCCCCTGCTGTTTTAGGAGCAACTTTTGCTGGTAAGCCTAGTGCATGAATCGCATTTAGTCCCCGCTTTTTAGCATAATCAAAATTTATTCCACCCGGTTTTGAAGCAAGATCAATAATTAATGCATCTGCTGAAAAAGCGTTTAATTCCTCTTGGTCAACAATCAATGCAGGTACGGTATTAATCAATAAATTACACTTTTTAATATATGCAGGTAGTTCACTTAGGTGAAATCCATCAAATCCTAATGTCTTCGCTTTTGCAATATCCTTCGTTTTCCTAACACCTGTTGCAACTTTTGCACCAAGCTTTGCAAATTTATCAGCAACAGTTAAACCAACTCGCCCTAGCCCTAAAATCACAACATTTGAATCTTGTAAGGTCGTCTGCATTTGTTGAAGTGCTAATAAAATCGTTCCTTCTGCTGTTGGGACGGAATTATATATTGCTACATCATCACGCTCCATCATTGGGATAAACGTGTTTAACTTATCTGCTAAAGCTTGTTTTAAATAAGGCGTACTAATCCCAGAAAAAACAAGTGAAGTCGGTTTAAGCTTTTCAAAGAAGTTTTCTGGCAAATAAATTGCTTGGTTTGAAAAAGTTGATTTGACGTATCCTTCATTTTCAACTCCTGTAATTGGTAGAATAACGACATCTAAAATCTCAGGATTTAATTCATCTAAATCTGTGTATTGTACACCTAAAAATCCTTGGTCTAATTGATCATAGCCAATTAGTTTTATTGTGTAATTTGATTTACTAATCAGTTTTTTGATTAATTCTAAATAGCGAGCATCTCCCCCAATAATCGCTATTTGTTTTTTTAATATCATTCCATTCACCTCGACTGTTTAGATATAAGAAGCACAACGTTGTTTATAGTAAAATGTTTAGCTAACATTTGGTTAACAACTTCGCTTTATTTTATGCTTATCATCCAAGTCAGTGCAGTACATTCACACAAATAGGTTAAACACTAGTTAAAATAAAAAAGACTACCGTAATTTGATAGTCAGATTAAATATTATAATTACTGGTCTTCTGTTTTTCTTATGATGATGGTGTCTTTGCCGACCTTTTCGATTTGATCCCAATTGATTCTGACTTGAGTTTGATCACGTTTAAAACCAAACAAACCATAATTCGGGATAATAAAAGATTTTATTTGACCCGTTTTCGGATCAAGCTCAAGATCAGTCTGACCTAACAACCCTAAACGTTTGCCATCTGTTAAATTAACAATTTCTTTTCCACTCAACTCTTGATAGCGCATCACAATCCCTCCTACCTTAACATATGAACAAAGAGACAAAAAAAGAAAGCCATTTCGGAAAATGACTTTCTTGACTAATAATTATTTTTTAGCTTCTGCTTGCTTTTTTTCTTCATCAAGTAGAACAGCTTTTCTTGATAAGTTGATTCGACCTTGGCGATCAATCTCTTTAACCTTAACCATAATCTTATCGCCTTCTTTAACTACATCTTCAACTTTGTTTGTCCGCTTCGTGTCTAATTCAGAAATATGAATTAAACCTTCTTTTCCTTTAAACAATTCTGCAAAGGCACCAAACTTCTCAACTCGCTTAACAGTAGCTAAGTACAACTCTCCTGCTTGAACCTCACGAACGATGTCTTCGATAATTTGTTTCGCTTTCTCGTTCATTTCTTGATCAGTTGAAGCGATGTAGACACTACCGTCTTGCTCGATATCAATCTTAACGCCTGTCTCATCGATAATCTTATTAATTTGTTTTCCACTTGGTCCAATTACATCACGGATCTTATCCGGATTAATTGTCATTGTAATGATTTTCGGTGCATACTGTGAAAGTTGCTGATTTGGTTCTGAAATAACACTTACCATATGGTCTAAAATATGGAGACGCCCAATACGTGCTTGTTGTAAAGCTTCTTCTAAAATTTCTCGAGCAAGTCCATCAATTTTAATATCCATTTGTAGTGCTGTAATTCCTTTTTCAGTTCCAGCAACTTTAAAGTCCATATCTCCTAAAAAGTCTTCCATTCCTTGAATATCACTTAAAACAGTATAATCATCACCTTGCTTAACCAAGCCCATTGCAATACCCGCAACAGGTGCTTTAATTGGAACTCCAGCATCCATAAGCGCAAGAGTTGAAGCACAAATACTCGCTTGCGATGATGATCCATTTGACTCCAATACTTCTGAAACTAAACGAATCGTATATGGGAAATCATTTTCATTAGGAATAACTTTTTCAAGTGCGCGCTCACCTAAAGCACCGTGACCGATTTCACGACGACCTGGTCCACGAATTGGACCGGTTTCACCTACACTAAAGTGTGGGAAATTATAGTGGTGCATAAACCGTTTTTCTTCTTCTAAGTCTAGACCATCTAAAATTTGAACATCGCCTAGAGCACCTAGAGTACAAATCGACAATGCTTGAGTTTGTCCACGTGTGAATAAACCTGAGCCATGTGTTCTCGGTAACAAATCAACTCGTGATGCTAGCGGACGGATTTCGTCTGGCGTTCGGCCATCTGGACGAATCTTCTCAACTGAAATTAAGCGACGTACTTCATCTTTAACCATTTGATCTAAAATATCTTTGACTTTTTTGATCGTATCTTCATCAGCTTCGTTCGCTTCATAAGTTGCAACAATATCTTTTTTAACTGCATCAATCGATTCTTCTCTTTGCAATTTCTCATGCGTTTGAATCGCAGCAACTAAACGATCTTTAGCCGTCTCATTTAACTCTGCTGATAATTCTTCATCTAAGTTAAATAATGAGACTTCCATTTTTTCTTTTCCTACAGCTTGAACAATTTCCTCTTGAAAAGCAACTAATCGCTTAATTTCTTCGTGAGCAAACAAAATTGCTTCAAGCATGATGTCCTCTGGGATTTCGTTAGCAGATGCTTCAACCATGTTGATCGCATCTTTTGTTCCTGCTACCGTTAGATCTAGATCACTTTTTTCACGATCTTCAATTGTTGGATTAATGACAAAATCACCATCAATTCGACCAATATTAACACCCGCAATTGGTCCATCAAATGGAATATCTGAAATTGATAGCGCGATTGATGAGCCAATCATTGCTGCAATTTCTGATGAAGCATTTTGATCAACACTCATTACCATACTAATCACTTGAACATCATTTCTGAAGCCTTCCGGGAATAACGGACGAATAGGACGGTCAATTAATCGTGATGTCAGAACCGCTTTTTCACTTGGACGACCTTCACGTTTAATAAATCCACCAGGGATTTTCCCAACTGCGTAAAGTCGCTCTTCATAGTTAACTGTCAGTGGGAAAAAAGGTAAATCCTTCGGTTCTTTAGAGCCAGTAGCTGTTGCTAAAACGGATGTATCTCCATAGTGAACCATACATGCACCATTTGCTTGTTTTGCTAATTCCCCAATTTCAACACTAAATGGCTTGCCTGCAATTTCAGTTTTAAAAATTTGTTTGTTTGACATATTATTCAATTACCCCTCTCTTCTAGCTAGTCAATTGATGAGTTTGTTTAATTTTGCAATTAATTTACGTCGAAAGAAAGAGATTTATACAAGTGGCTCATGTTATAAAACCGTAATACCTTTGCACTAATGATTGATTCGTGCTCCATCCTGATCAAAATATAGTAACAATTACTATACTTTGATCAGAATCGAGCGAAAGGTAGTAACAACTTGTCATCTCTCTCAATCATAAATTAAACATACAGAAAAAGCGGGAATACTCCCGCTTTGACATTTGTTATCGACGTAAACCAAGTTTTTCGATCATTTGACGATAGCTTGCAATATCTTTTTTACGTAAATAGTTTAACAAGTTACGGCGTTTCCCAACCATTTTTAACAAACCACGACGTGAGTGGTGATCTTTTTTATGAGTACGTAAGTGCTCATTTAAGTTGTTAATTTCCTCAGTTAGGATAGCGATTTGTACTTCAGATGAACCTGTGTCATTCTCATGTACTTTGAACTCGTTAATTAGTTCATTTTTTCGTTCTTGTGAAATTGCCATCCATTTCACCTCCTATAATCATTTAAATCACACCAATCCCCTAGCAGTCGTTGGAGACTCGACTTGCCAAGCAGATGGCTTCCGATACTTAGATTAACGCTTTTCGAATAAAAAAGCAAGTATTCTTGTCAAATTCGCTAAAATAGCTGGCGAATTTCTTGTTCATCAACTTCTAATTGGTCAATTAATTGATCAACATGATCAAACTTATATTCAGGTCTAATGTATTTTTGCCAACCAATCGTGATTGATTGGTCATAGATCATTTGATTGAAATCTAAAATATGAACCTCACATTTTATTTCATTTTCTACATTTTCAAATGTCGGATTATAGCCTAAACTTGCCATCCCATGAAATGTTTGCTCATCAATTAAAACAGTTACATAATAGACACCAGTCTTCGGCATAATTTGTTCTGGATCAACCGCTATATTTGCAGTTGGATAACCGATCTCTCGGCCTCTTTTGTAACCATGAATGACTGTTCCTTCTGTCATCAATGGTCGTGTTAATAGGTCTTTAACTTCTTCAACTTTACCATCAGCTAGTAATGCGCGAATTCTTGTCGAGCTAACTTTCTCACTGCCCTCATTCAGTTTTTCAACAACATGAATCCCAAATCGTTCTTTTGAATGATTGATCAATGTATTCACGTTACCTGCACCACGGTAACCATAAGTGAAATCAAACCCACATACGAGTTTGGAAATGTTTAGACCAACAATATAATGGTCAATAAATACTTGTGGATCTAATTGTGCAACTGTAGGAGTAAAATGAATTACATATAAAAGATCAACACCTAAATCAGTGAGAATTTGCTGTTTTTGTTGAAATGTATTTAAATAAGTAAAATAAGTTGGTCCGCCTTTGATCACAACTGATGGATGTGGTGTAAAGGTCATAACTGCTAGTTTTTTGTTTAATCGATTTGCTAGATCTTTTGCTGTTTGGAGTACATATTGATGGCCTTTATGAATGCCATCAAAGAAGCCAATTGCACAAACTGCATGTTCATCTTCGCTTGGTCGATAATCAAAAGGATATTCCAAATCGATAGTCTTCATTATTTTTCTCCTTGATAAACATTGTCAAAAAAACTCATATTTGAAACAATTTCATGATTATTGTTATAAATATTAGTGTTTTCATTAGCACTTTAGTATTATGAAATGCATGCATTTATCATAACATTTTATCTTTCTTTCGAAAACCAATTTAAACTATAAGTTAAGCAATTAGTCTAAATTAAAGACGCGTAGTGGTTTTATCTCTGTTGGTTTATCTGGATGTACTTGATAAATTGCTAACGTTTTTTGATTAAATTCAATTCGATTGGGCTGATCATCTACCCAATCGCTTGGTTTCGGAAGTTTTTGTCCATAGGAAACTTTTTGAGCTATCTCACTGTCAACGCGATGACCTGGTAAATGTGTTATACCCGCTTCTAATGGCAGTAATGCAGAGATAAGTTGACCGTCTGCTTTTAATTTTTCTAAATCTTCAAATTCGATTGAATTATTTTCGTTGAAATCAGCTGTCGCCGTACGAACTAACTTCGACATATGAGCTGGATAACCTAACGCCTTACCAATATCAACAGCTAGTGTACGAATATATGTCCCTTTTGAAACCGTCGTTTCAATTTCAAATTTAATTGTATCTTCAGCAGCAATTAATGAATCTGGTGCCAGTTCAATCGCATGAATAATCACTTGACGAATCGGGCGCTCTACAGTTTGATTGTCTCGCGCATATTGATAGAGCTTTTTCCCTTTTACCTTCACTGCAGAATATAACGGCGTAACTTGCTCAATTTTGCCAAGAAATTTTTCTAAAACAGCTGTGATTGCATCGATAGATATCGGTTCATCTATTGGTTGCTCTTCGATGATTTGTCCAGTCTGATCTTCAGTATCAGTTGCTTTACCAAGGGTAATTTCAGCTCGATAAGTCTTTTTTGTATCTGTTAAGTAAGGCACAATTTTAGTTGCTTCACCAATACAAATTGGTAATACTCCTGACACTTCAGGGTCAAGAGTGCCTGTATGACCAACCTTTTTCGTTTCAAATAGACGGCGTAATTTAATTACACAGTCATGTGAAGTCATTCCAACTGGTTTCCACAATGGAATAATCCCGTTCATCAGTCTACCCCCTAAGTCAATCGTAAATGATGAAAAAATATCATTCAAAAACCCTTGTATCATAAGAAACAAGGGTTTTTGATCATACTTTATTCTTCTGATTGATTTAATTCATAAATTAGCCGTTCAATTCGATTACCTGTCTCAATCGCTCGGTCAATCTCAAAGATAATTTCAGGTGTTTTACGTAAACGAATATGTTTACCTACTTCTGAACGGATAAAGCCTTTTGCTTTCTCTAATCCCGCTAACGTCTCTTCTTCAGCTTTAGTATCACCTAAAACAGTTAAGAATACTTTTGCTTGTTGTAAGTCACCAGTCACTTCTACATCAGTAATCGTGACAAAACCAACTCGGGGATCTTTGAGTTTTTGAGAAATGATTTCACCAATTACTTTTTTAATTTCTTCAGCTACTCGATTCGCTCGAATTTGACTCATTAGCTATCACCTCAAATTTTGTCAGATATGATCCATTGATTAATCATACCATTGTCGTTCAATCATTCGATATTCTAGTTCAGTAAAGTGATCTATTTTTGTCAGACAAGCATCAATCACTTGTTCAGCTCGCTTTCGATCAGGAGCAATTGTCGCTATTCCTAATAAGGAGCGCTGCCAAAGGTCTTGATAATCAAGCTCACTGATCGTAATGTTATAGCTATTTTGTAAGCGATGGATCACCTTTTTTATCACTGCACGTTTATCTTTTAATGATTGCGCTTCGTAGATGTAACATTCTATTTCAACATAGAAAATCATGTACGAGCGATCTCCTCCATAATAAAGCACTCGAAAATATCGCCGACTTTGATGTCATGGAAGTTCTGTAAGGTAATTCCACATTCATAATTTTGCGCAACTTCTCTTACGTCGTCTTTAAAACGTTTGAGTGAGTCAATCTCACCTTCGAAAATAACGACGCCATCACGAATCACACGAACACCAGCATCACGAGTAATTTTACCATCTGTAACATAACTACCCGCAATTGTACCAATCCGAGTCACTTTAAATGTCTCACGAACTTCAGCTTGACCAATCACTTTTTCTTGATACTCAGGATCAAGCATTCCCTTCATCGCTGCTTCGATTTCTTCAATTGCTTTATAAATGACACGATGGAGGCGAATATCTACATTTTCTGCTGTTGCTGTATTTTTAGCGTTATTGTCTGGACGAACGTTAAAACCAATGACAACAGCGTTTGAAGCACTGGCAAGAATAACGTCTGATTCTGTTATCCCACCTACTCCAGTATGAATAATGTTTACTTTAACACCTTCTACTTCAATTTTTTGTAGTGAAGATGCTAATGCCTCTGCAGATCCTTGTACGTCTGCTTTAAGGATAATGTTAATATCCTTGATCTCACCTTGCTTAATTTGTTCAAATAGATCTTCTAAACTAACTTTCGTTTGTCCACCACGACGTTCTACAATTTGTCTTTGTGCACGAAGTTCACCAATTTGACGTGCTGATTTTTCATCTTCAAAAACAACAAATTGGTCTCCAGCTTGAGGGACGTCACTTAATCCGGTAATTTCAACCGGTGTAGATGGACCAACTTTTTTCACTCGTCTTCCAAGGTCATTAACCATTGCCCGAACACGACCATACGTATTTCCAACAACAATTGGATCACCCACTCTTAATGTACCACCTTGAACGAGTAATGATGCAACTGATCCACGGCCTTTATCTAACTCCGCTTCAATAACGGTACCGTATGCACGTTTATTAGGATTTGCCTTCAATTCCTCAACTTCAGCAACGAGTAAAACCATTTCTAATAAATCATCAATACCTTCGTTTTTAAGAGCTGAAATTGGTACAAAAATCGTATCTCCACCCCAGTCTTCAGCGACAAGTTGATACTCAGTTAATTCCTGCATCACTCGATCGGGATTTGCTGTCTCTTTATCAATTTTGTTTACTGCAACGATAATTGGTACTTCTGCTGCTTTAGCATGGTTGATCGCTTCAACTGTTTGTGGCATGACACCATCATCTGCTGCAACAACTAAAATTGCGATATCTGTTATTTCGGCACCACGTGATCGCATGCTTGTAAAAGCAGCGTGACCCGGGGTGTCAAGGAATGTAATTTTCTTATCATTCGCTCGAATCTGATAGGCACCAATGTGTTGAGTAATCCCACCAGCCTCACCAGCTGTTACTTTTGTTTGACGGATTGAGTCAAGTAACGTTGTCTTACCATGGTCAACGTGTCCCATAATCGTCACGACTGCTGGACGTTCAACTAACTGCTCTTCACTATCTTCTTCAATAAATTGATTTAAATTCGCTTCATCAACTTCGATTACTTTTTTAACTTCAACGTTATACTCTGCAGCGATTAATTCAATAGAATCATCATCAAGTGCTTGGTTTTTGGCAGCCATTACACCAAGTAACATAAGATTTTTAATAATATCATTTGTTTTCTTGCCTAGTTTTTCAGCTAATTCATCAACTGTTAATGTGCCTGAATACTTAAGAACATTCGTTTCTTCTTTCACTTCATCCTTTTTCTTAGGCGACTCACTTTTCGTTTTTGACGCTGGTTTGTGTTGTTCTGTCTGATTCGACTTTGCTTGTTTCTTTGGCTTTTCAGTTACTTTCTTCTGCTGATTAGCTTGTTTAGTTGGTGCTTCTTTAGTCGTTGCTGTTTTTTGATACGCCTGATTCAATTGATCGACTTCTTTCTGTGAAATTGTTGACATGTGGTTTGAAACTTCAATCCCCATCTCTTTTAACTTGTTAATAATTTCTTTACTTGATACGTTCTGCGTTTTGGCATATTCATATATTCTTACTTTTGCCATACAGTCACCCCCGAATTATATTAGTCGAGCAATGAGCTTAATTTGTTTGCGAACCCTTCGTCCGTAATAGCAACAGCAACTCTTCCTGACTTACCGATAGCATGAGATAACTGATCTCGATTCATTACTGTTCGATAAGGCACATGATAAGACTGACATTTATCGGTCATCTTTTTATGTGTTTGATAGCCAATATCATTAGCTAGTAAAAGGAGCTTCGCACGCCCTTGTTTAATATCTTTAATAATTTGGTCTTCTCCGACCGATATTCTTTGAGCTCGAGTTGCCAAGCCAACCATATTTAAAATCTTTTGCTCATTACTCAAGGCTCTCACCATTAACAACTTTCTTTAAATCTTGATAAACTTGTTCAATTTCTTCAACATGAAAATGACGTTCAATCGCTTGGCTTTTCTCAGCCTGTTCGATAATTGCTAAATCAACCGACACATAAGCACCACGACCATTTTTCTTCCCTGTTGGATCAACGAAAACATCGCCATCTTTAGTTCTAACAATACGAATCAATGATTGCTTCGGCTTCATCTCATTAGTAATAATGCATTTTCTAAGTGGGACTTTTCTAGTTTTCTTCGCCATGATCATCTAGCTCCTTAGTCAAATAAATCATCACTTTCGATAAATAGGTCTGGACTATCTTCTTTAATTAAATCATGATCATTTAATAGACCTGTTTCTTTTGCTTCAGTTTCATTTTTGATATCAATTTTCCAGCCTGTTAATTTAGCTGCCAGTCTAGCATTTTGACCGCGTTTACCAATTGCGAGTGATAGTTGATTATCTGGGACGACAACGGTTGTTGCTTTTTCTTCCTCATTCACAATGACATGGCTAACTTTTGATGGGCTTAGTGCATTTGAAACGTAAACAACTGGATCATCTGAGTATTCAACAATATCAATTTTCTCGCCTTTAAGCTCATCAACAACCATTTGCACTCGTTGTCCTTTTGGTCCAACACATGAACCAACCGGATCAATTTCAGGGTTTTCAGCAAAAACTGAGATTTTTGATCGGTCACCAGCTTCTCTCGCAACTGAGCGAATTTCTACGATTCCATCATAAATTTCTGGAACTTCAGTTTCAAATAATCTTCTCAACAGACCTGGTTCGGTTCTTGAAACGAAAACTTGTGGGCCTTTATTCGTGTTTTCAACTTTTGAAACAAAAACTTTAATTCGATCGTGTACTTCATACGTTTCATTGGGCATTTGATCATTTTTAGCTAATTTAGCTTCGATTCTGCCTAAGTTAACGTAAACAAACCGAGGATCTACTCGCTGAATAATCCCATTCATAATATCTTCTTCTCGATCGATATACTCGTTATAAATTACATCACGTTCTGCTTCTCTAACACGCTGTGTAACAACTTGCTTGGCAGCTTGGGCTGCAATTCGACCGAAATCTTTTGGTGTGACTTCAACTTCAATTACATCACCAAGTTGATAGTTAGGACTAATTTCTAATGCCTCATCTAAGGTAAGTTGTTGATTTTGGTCTTCAAGTTCCTCAACAACTTCTTTTCTTGAATAAACTTTCATACTGCCTGTTTCTTCGTTCAAATCGACTCTTACATTTGATGCAGACTTAAAATTTTTCTTATATGC
The DNA here is from genome assembly GCA_012838505.1 of Bacilli bacterium. GTDB lineage: Bacteria > Bacillota > Bacilli > Bacillales > Amphibacillaceae > Amphibacillus. The sequence goes on from DUPD01000104.1 coordinate 13,002, forward strand.
AGAAATTAAAGCAGCTTCTAATGCCTCGATTAAAACATCTTTATCAATACCTTTTTCTTCACTCAGAAGATGAATAGCATTAAAAAGATCTTTACTCACTTCTTCTCCTCCTAATTAAACGACACTGCTAGTCGTGCTTTAGCAATTTTTTCATACGGAATCTCTATTTGTTTTTTTCGACCGCGATCATTAAATTCAATCACAACCAAATCTGATTCATCAAAAGAAAGCAGCTTACCTTGATAACTTTTTTCATTATTAATGTGCTGGTAAAGTGAAACGTGAATCTGACGATCAATTTGATTACGTAAATCTTCACGTGTTTTTAATGGTCTTTCAGCACCAGGTGAAGAGACTTCAAGATAATAGGCAGATTTAATTGGATCGTATTCATCTAATTTCTCACTTAAACGCTCGGATAGTTGACCACATTCTTCAATGTCAACCCCTCCAGGTTTGTCAATGAATACTCTTAAAAACCAATCCTTACCTTCTTTAACATATTCAATATCAACTAATTCTAAGTTCATTTCTAATAATAATGGTGCTACAATTTCTGTTGTTTGTTCCTTAACATTTTTACTCATAAGAGAACCTCCTTTTTTCTCTAATCGATACAGTTTCTGATTACTTAGTTTGCAAATTTTTAGTTTTTTAAACGATATTCTAATAAATGTGACTCAACGTCAGTATCAAACATTTTGATCGGGTCAATTCTTATTGATCATCTAAGCGGCTTGTTGTTGCATTAGCAATGATAAATCCCTTGTCAGTGTTGACAAGGGATTCAAGCTGTTACCTCATAATAATTAGCTAAGAGCAGGCATGACCAACCCTTAAATTCCGTACCGTTCAAAACTAAGTGAATTATACCATAGTGTACGAATAAAATCAAGCTGTTTAACGACTATCCTAAAATAATGACAGTTGATTTTTCTCTTCCATGCCAGCCAAGCTTCCATGATTGTCAAGATAGTCTAAAACTGTTCTCGAAATTCGGCTTCTTTCTCTTAAATCTTCTTTTGATAAAAATTCGCCTTCTTCTCTTGCTTTAACGATATTTAGCGCGGCATTTGTACCTAATCCATCAATCGCATTGAATGGCGGGATGAGTCGATCGCCTTCAACTAAGAATTCAGTTGCACTTGATTCGTAGAGATCGACTTTACCGAATGAAAAACCTCGTTCGTTCATCTCTAAAGCGATTTCTAATACAACAACTAAACTTTTTTCTTTCGGTGTTGCATCATTCCCTTTTGCATAGATTTCCTCAACCCGCTTACGAATCGCAGTCGAACCTTTTATCATCGTATCAAGTTCAAAGTCACTTGCCCGAACAGTAAAGTAAGCAGCGTAGAATAAAATCGGATGATGCACTTTAAAGTAAGCAATCCGCAATGCCATCAGAACATAAGCAGAGGCATGCGCTTTCGGGAACATATATTTAATTTTTCGACAAGAATCAATATACCAGTCAGGGACGTCATGCTTTTTCATTTCAATGACCCACTCATCTTGCAAGCCTTTCCCTTTACGGACAGATTCCATGATAACAAATGCTAATGAAGCCTCTAAGCCTTTGTGCATTAAATAAACCATAATATCATCACGACAACCGATAACATCAGATAATTCACAGATTCCTTGATTAATTAGCTCCTGAGCATTACCTAACCAAACGTCGGTTCCGTGTGATAATCCAGAGATAATGACAAGTTCACCGAATGAAGATGGATTCGTATCTTCAAGCATTTGTCGAACAAATCGAGTACCAAATTCAGGGACACCTAATGTTCCTGTTTTACATAAAATTTGTTCAGCTGTGACACCTAACACTTCAGGTGAAGAGAAAATCTGCATGACCTTCTCGTCATCAACAGGAATTTTCTTAGGGTCAATACCACTTAAATCTTCCAACATTCGAATCATCGTTGGATCATCATGACCAAGAATATCAAGTTTTAATAAGTTTTCATCGATTGAATGGAAATCAAAATGGGTCGTTAACCATTCAGAATTCTTATCATCTGCCGGATATTGAATTGGTGTGAAATCATAAATATCCATATTCTCTGGAACAACGATGATCCCACCCGGGTGTTGACCTGTTGTTCGTTTCACACCTGTACAACCTTGAACGAGACGATCAACTTCAGTATTTTTAATGTGTAGGTTATGATCATTCGCATATCCTTTAACATATCCATAAGCAGTTTTCTCAGCAATTGTACCAATCGTTCCTGCACGGAAGACTTTATCTTCACCGAATAATTCTTTTGTATAATTGTGTGCCGTCGGTTGATAGATTCCAGAAAAGTTTAAATCAATATCAGGAACTTTATCTCCCTTGAAACCTAAAAACGTTTCAAACGGAATGTCTTGACCATCTTTCATATATGGTGTCCCACATTTTGGACAATCTTTATCGTCTAGGTCATAACCACTTGCATATTGACCTCCGGCGAAGAACTCGTGGTGACAGCAACTTGGACAGCGATAGTGTGCAGGTAATGGGTTCACTTCAGTAATTTCTGTTAGCGTTGCAATTAATGATGAACCGACCGAACCCCTAGAACCGACTAAATAGCCATCATCTAGTGACTTTTTAACAAGTTTATGTGAAATTAAATAAATAACAGCAAATCCATGACCAATGATACTTTTTAGTTCTTTTTCCATTCGTTCAACAACAATTTCCGGTAATTCTTCACCGTACATTGCGTGAGCTGAAGCATAACTCATTTCTCGTATTTCTTGTTCAGCGCCTTCAATATTTGGTGTGTAAAGGTCTTTTTTAACTGGACTAATTTGCTCGATTTGATCAGTAATCATCCGTGTATTCGTCACAACAATTTCTTTCGCCTTCTGATCATCAAGGAAATTAAAACATTCCAGCATTTCATCTGTCGTTCGAAAAGGAACATCTGGTAAAGTCTGACGGCTTAACGGATTCCCTTTTTGTGATTTAATTAAAATTTGACGATAAAACTTGTCCTCTGGATCTAAGTAATGCACATTACCTGTTGCAACACATGGCTTGTTCAATCGATCAGCTAACTCTACGATATTTCGAATAATATCATAGATTTGAGCTTCATTTTGAATGAGCTCTTGTTCAATCAATGGATAGTAATTCGCTGGTGGTTGAACTTCAATATAGTCATAAAATTCAGCGACCTTATCCGCTTCATCGGCTGATTTTTGCATCATTGTTGTGAAAACTTCACCCTGCTGACAGGCTGAGCCAATCAAAATTCCTTCCCGATGTGCCGTAATTTTTGACCTTGGGAGACGTGGCACTCGATAGAAATAATCAATATGAGCCATTGAAATAAGTTGATAAAGATTTTTTAAACCAACTTCATTTTTAGCAAGTAACGTCGCGTGGTAAGGTCTAGCACGTTGATAAGCGTTACCTTCACCCATATGCAAATTAAATTGATTGTGGTTCGTTATTTCTTTTTCTGCTGATTCTTTAATCAGCGTCCAAAGTAAATATGCAGTTGCTTCCGTATCATAAATTGCTCGGTGATGTTGCGTCAATTCAATCCCGTAATGCTTACAAAGAACATTTAGGCGATGACTTTTCAATTGTGGTAAGATAAACCGCCCCAATTCTAACGTATCGATCACTGGATTTTTTACTTTTTCAAGATCGATCCGCTCGAAGCCTTGGTTAATAAATCCAATATCAAAGCTTGCATTATGAGCAACAAGAATTTCATCACCAATCCAATCATGGAACTCTTGTAAAACTTGATCTGCATCTGGGGCATCCTTTAACATCTCATCAGTAATACCTGTTAGATCAATAATTGTTTGTGATAATGGTTTATGAGGATTAGCAAAACGCTCAAACTTCTCAATAATTTCACCATTTTTCATTTTGACTGCTGCAAGTTCAATAATGGTGTCATAAACAGCAGATAATCCCGTTGTCTCAACATCAAAGACAACATATGTCGCATCTTTTAGTTCACGATCAACTTCGTTATAAGCAATCGGCACACCATCATCAACTAAATTAACCTCTACCCCATAGATAACTTTTATGCCATGCTTTAATCCCGCCATATGAGCCTCAGGAAAGGATTGGGCGACAGCGTGGTCTGTAATTGCAATCGCAGGATGACCCCACTCTGCAGCTCGTTTTACTAGATCACCAGCTGAAACAACTGCATCCATTTGACTCATCATCGTATGGCTATGTAACTCAACTCTTTTATCTGCTTCTTGTGCAAGATCTTTTTTCGCCTCGTGTTTCACTTGGTTCAAATCCGTTAACATCATTGTTAATTCATTAGAGAATGTATCTGTTTGGATACTACCTCGAACTTTGACCCAGATCCCTTTTTTAATTTGGGTAAATTTCTCTTTATCTTGATCATTTCTTGAAAACATTTTAATCGTAAACGAATCGGTGTAATCAGTCATTTTAATCATTAACAACTCACGACCTGAACGTAATTCCCTGATCTCCACATTGAAGATATAACCTTGTAAAATAACACGTCTCTCTTCTTCAAAAATATCTCTCATTGGAACAGCAGGTTCTTTAATTGGATAGCCAATCATAATTGGTTCATTTCGATCAGATTCATTTTTTCGTTGTGCTTGTTTTGTTTCCATTGCTTTTTTGACAAGAAGCTTATCTTCAAGTGCTTTTTGTTCATTAAATTTTTCAATTTGTGCTGTTGCTTGTTCCGTTTCAACATAAATATTGAGCGGCCAAGTGGGTAAACCGTACTGTTGACAATATTGCTTGAACAATGGTGTCAAGCGATTTTTTATCACAGTTGCCTCAGCTTCATTCCTAGCTTGAATCAATAGTTGACCATCTTTCGTTTCAGGTTGACATTCTTTAATGTGATCGGCATAAGCAGGTGATAAGTCTTGCTCTTGATCAATGAAATCACGCCAGTAATCACACATTTGTGTTGAATCGACAGTTTGGTCATTATAGTTAAGCTGAAAAGTAGTCTTAGCAATTGTTGAAAAAGTTTCTTGAAGTTTGATCCGAAAGAGTTGGAATAATTCGACCGGTAAAACTTGTTTAAACTTAAAATGAAATGTCCAGCGTTTTTCCTGTTTAAATACTTCGAGTTTTTGCAGTTGTGCTTCCTCAAAGTAGTGCTGCTGATCCGTTTGATCAAGCGTGATTTGCTCAAGCAAAACATTCATCTTTTCATGACTAGATAAACCCATTTGATCCCCTCCAGACCATATTGTTTATAGATATTGTTGATAAACAACCAAACTAACTATAGTAAAGCAATCTAGTGATTGTAGCGACAGGTGGCGACTCCTTGAAAATAAAGAGCGATTTTCTGCGTGCGATGCGTCGCTGTCGAAGCCTTCCTTGTCCAGCGGGAAAAGATTGTGTCCGAAGATCCGCTAAGAAAATTAAGGAATGTTAGACTAAGAACGCCACGTCCATGTAGCAGATCTTTTGGTGGGACGAGTAACCACAAATCACTTCGATGGGACGAGTAACCGCAGTCCCAGTCCCAACGTCTAACTGACCCACATCCTGTGCGCCCGAGGCCGATCCCGCGGAAAGCGTCCACCTAGAGCGAAAATCACGGGTGGTAACTCCCTCTATCTAAAAGTTTTGGTCAATATTTTCTTTAGATATTTATAAACCCTTGTCTTTAGTTGGACAAGGGTTTTTGTTTAGTTTAATACTTCATTTAAATAATCAACAAGCTCAGTTTGATGACGCTCTTCTTGTTCATTGGTTTGACGAACTTTGAACTCAACAATACCCTCACTTGCTTTTTTACCCACAGTTACCCGATACGGAATTCCAATTAAATCACTGTCAGCAAACTTTACTCCTGCTCGCTCATTGCGATCATCAAATAACACATCAAAGCCTGCATCAGTTAATTGCTGATAAATTTCCTCTGCTAACTCTCTTTGCTCAGGTTTATTATTAAGAACGAGTAAGTGAACCTGATAAGGTGCAAGATGTGTTGGCCAGATAATTCCCTTATCATCATGATATTGTTCAACAATTGCTGCTAAGGTACGGGAAACCCCAATTCCATAACAACCCATCGTCAACGTTTCGGCTTTACCTTGTTGATTCAAATAATTTGCAGACAATTTTTCCGCATAAAACTTACCCAGCTTAAATACTTGCCCAATTTCAATCCCCTTAGCAAACTTAATCACACCTTTGCCATCTGGGGATGGATCACCCTCACTAACAAAACGTAAGTCCGCATATTCAATGTCATGTAAATCACGGGTTGGATTCACATTGATATAGTGAACACCTTCTTCGTTTGCACCACATGTTGCATTTGCCATCGATTTAACAGCATAATCACAAATCACTTTAATATCTTCTGCTACACCAATTGGTCCAATCGATCCAAACCCAACATTCATTAATTCAAATGTTTTATCTTCATCAACTAATTCAACATCATTAGCGTGCAAATGATGTTTTAATTTAATTTCATTAACCTCATGATCACCTCGTGTTACAACGAGAACATATTGATCATCCGCTTTAAATAGCAATGATTTCATCCCTTGAGTGAGATCATGCTCTAAGAAATCAGCAACTTCTTGCATTGTTTTTTGATTAGGTGTATCAACCTTTGATAATTCTTTTTGATTCTCAGTTGAGAATTGATACGTATCAAGTACCTCTGCCATTTCTATATTAGCTGCATAATCCGACTCACTCGAATAAGCAATCGTATCTTCACCAATCTCAGCTAATGCCATAAACTCATGTGTATCCTTGCCACCCATCGCTCCTGCGTCGGCAATAACCGAACGGAAGTTCAATCCAAGTCGTTCAAAAATCCGTGTATATGCTTGATACATTTGCTGATAACTTTCATCCAAACTCTCATCAGAAGCATGAAATGAGTAGGCATCTTTCATAATAAACTCTCGGCCTCTTAATAAACCAAATCGAGGACGACGTTCATCACGATACTTTGTTTGAATTTGGTAAATAGTTAATGGCAGTTGCTTATAACTTTTTACTTCATCACGAATTAAGCTCGTAGCTATTTCCTCATGTGTTGGACCAAGTACAAATTCACGGTTATGACGATCTTTTAGACGAATTAATTCATCTCCCATCGCATCCCAACGCTCTGTTTCTTTCCATAAATCAGCCGATTGTAATGCCGGCATCAGCATTTCGTTCGCTCCAATTGCATCCATTTCCTCACGAATAATCGCTTCGATTTTATCTAATACTTTTTTTCCTAGCGGTAAGAAGCTGTACACTCCGGAAAAGTTTTGTCTAATATATCCAGCTCTAAGAAGCCACTTGTGGCTAGTTGCATCTGCATCAGCTGGTGTTTCTTTTAATGTCGGTATTAATGTTTTACTCTGTCTCATCTTTCATCCACCTTTTATCTCATTTCAAATTACATAAATAAACGTTGAATATCATTCCAAGTTACAATAATCATTAATAACATTAATAATGCAAAACCAATAAAATGAACGAGCCCTTCTTTTTCGGCTGAAATTGGTTTTCCTCGAACCGCCTCAATCCCGATAAATAATAAACGACCTCCATCAAGTGCCGGTAATGGTAATAAATTAATCACACCTAAATTCACACTTAATGCCGCTGTCCAGTGAATAAACGTCCAAAAGCCACTCTGAACCATCTGATCCGTAGCACCGTAAATTGCGACAGGTCCACCTAACATATCTAGCGAGAATTGACCACTTACTAGCATTGCGACGTTAACAATGATTAACTTCGACCATTCATAGGTCTCTTTAAGGCTATATGGAATAGCTTTTAATGGTGATTTGTCAATGGATTGCATGACACCAATTTGACCATATACGGTATCTTGATTTTCTATCGCTTGTGGTGTAACAGCTATTTCAAGTTCTTGACCAGAACGCTCAACTTGCATAAAGAGTTCTTGGTCTGGATTATCCCTGACTGACGTCTGAAATTCAATCCATTTAGAAATAGGTTCACCATTAATCGCAAGAATTTCATCACCCGCTTCAAGGCCTGCAACTTCAGCAGGTCCATCTGGCATGATTTCACCTAATCGTGCTTCTTCTGAGGGGATCCCTTGCAATGAACCCATCACAAAAAACAGTAGTGCAGTCAAAACAAAGTTCATTAGTGGTCCAGCAAAAAGCTGCATTGCGCGTTGACGCTTCGTTTTCGATGCAAACTGCCGATTATATGGAGCAATTTGAGTAGCAACTTCATCCATAATATAATCAGCATTATCAGCCACTGAATAAGTGACTAATTCATCTTCACCAACTAAACTACCAGTAATAATCAGTTCATGATCAAGATCTGATCGTTCAACTTCAATTACCTGTGCTTCTGGATACTTTGCTTTGTTATTGATAATGATTTGACTGATTTTTTTCTCTTGATTAAAAATTAAACCAATATGTTGGCCCGGTTTTAAGTCAATGATTTCAGGGTCTTCACCTGCAACCCTAACGTAGCCGCCCATAGGTAGAATTCGAATGGTATATAACGTTTCGGCTTTTTTAATCGAAAAAATTTTTGGTCCAAAACCAATCGCAAACTCTCTAACGAGCATGCCAGCTTTTTTAGCAAAAATAAAATGACCAAACTCATGAACAAAAACAAGCAATCCAAACATGAGGATAAATGCTATTATGGTATTCACTTAAATCTCACTCCTCTTATTATCCGATAAACTGAATAAAGTTTAAAAATGGAAAAACAAATAACCAACTATCAAAACGATCAAGAATACCACCATGACCAGGTAATAGATGACCTGAATCTTTGACGTTATAATGGCGCTTCAGTCCAGATTCAACCAAATCACCAGTCTGTCCAATTAAACTAGCGAAAAATGAAACGACAATCACAACGATCATTGAATCATGAACCGGAAATATAAAATTGAAGATTGTTCCTGCAACTATTGCCATAATCGCACCACCAATTGCCCCTTCAATCGTCTTTTTCGGACTGATTTCTGGAAGTAATTTATGTTTTCCAAATAAATTACCTGAAAAATAAGCGCCACTGTCAGTAATTAGAATAACTACTATAGCATAAAATACATACTCTAAACCAAATGCACGACTAACAACAAAGTAATGGAAACCTAAACCAATATAAATTGTTCCTAAAATTAAAAATCCTGCATCATCAAAAGTAAACTTATTTTTCAATAGAACAGTATATGACAATATTGCTATAGAAATTATCAACAGCAAATTGATTTTGTTCATAGCACTCGGTAGCATATCTCCAATAAATGCGTCGGGTAACAATAGTATCCACAAAAGTAACATCGCTAAACAGACTGGAATCTTATAATCCGTTAGGTTACGCATTCTTAAAAGTTCAAATAATCCAATGGAAGCTATTAATAACATGACAATCGAAAGCGGCCACCCTCCGTAAATAACAAAAGGGAAAAAAAGTGCACTAGCAATGACTGCGGTTATTGTTCTTTTTAACATCGGTATACACCTACTCTTTTTCTATTCTAAACCACCATATCTTCTTTTTCGTTGCTGATAGGCTAGTAAAGCTTGTTTAAATTCATGCTCAGAAAATGCCGGCCAATAAGCATCGGTAAACCAAAATTCTGTATAGGCAAGTTGCCAGAGTAAAAAATTACTTAATCTAATTTCACCACTTGTACGAATTAATAAATCAGGTTCAGGTAAATGCGATGTATATAGACGCTGATTAATTGTTTGTTCGTCAATTTGATCGGGCGTTAATTTATTTAAGCGTATATCCTCAGCAATCGATTTTACGACGTCAACCATTTCTAAACGACTGCCATAATTCATCGCAATATTGAGGATGAGTCCGGTATTATGCTTTGTTTTTTCAAGCGCGTTGTTGATCGCTTTTTGAGTTGATTTAGGTAATCTTTCAAGATGACCAATCACTTCTATTTTAACATTTTCTTTAATCAAGTCTGGTAAATAGACACTTAAAAATTCTTGAGGGAGTTTCATTAAAAAATTAACCTCTTGTTCGGGTCTTTTCCAGTTTTCAGTCGAAAAAGCATACAATGTTAAAACCTTTACCTCGTATGTATTCGCGACTTCAACAATCTGTTTAACATTATCCATTCCTTGCTTATGACCTGTGATTCTCGGTAGTCCACGCTGTTTGGCCCATCGTCCATTACCGTCCATAATGATTGCCACGTGATCTGGAATAACAGTGATTTGAGTATCTTTTTCAGTTGTCGTTTTATTTTTATTTATAAAAGGCCAATAGTTAAATGCCATCTTTTTTTCCTCCATTACTAAACAATGATCAACGATAACCATCATGCAGATAAAGTTAATCTTTATCATTAATTATTCATATGAGAGGTCGTCATCTGAAGACACTTCGCGTTCGGGACTACAGGATGTAGGTCATGCAGGCGTTGTCACACGGCGTGACGGTTCTAGCCTGCCTTCCGATTCCCGCTGGAGTCTTCGTATCTTCAGATGACTATACATTATTTCCGTTCACCTTTTAAGTGAGTGTGCACATATAAATGAAAGTCATTTAGTTATGCATTACTACTTAAGTTGTGATAGATCATGAATAATTCAAGTTAATATACTTTATCGCAAGTTACCTTTTTTATCAAATTGATCGGTTCGTACCCTGTTTCAGTTTATCATGGAATGGCTTGAGAATCACTAGTAATCTTTAATAAAAAGAAAAAGGTGTAACAAAAGAACTCGCTTTTGCAACACCCCTCACTCTTTTAATCGAGATTATACTTCCATAATTTCTGCTTCTTTTTCTTCCACTAGTGAGTCAATCTGACCGATAAATTTATCAGTTTCTGCTTGAACATCATTTTGATACTGACGTAATTCATCTTCTGTAATTTCGCTATCTTTTTCATTTTTCTTTAATTGGTCATTTGCATCTCTTCTAATATTACGAACTTGAACTTTTGATTCCTCAGCAAATTTACCAACAACTTTAACGAGTTCCTTACGGCGCTCTTCAGTTAATGGTGGAATAACAATTCGAACAATATTTCCATCACTTGATGGTGCTAATCCAAGGTCAGCTTTTTGAATCCCTTTTTCAATATCACCAATCGATGATTTATCAAATGGTGTGACAAGGATCATTCTTGCCTCAGGTGCCGTGATCGTTGCTAATTGATTTAATGGCGTCGTTGCACCATAATAATCAACCATAACACTATTTAAAATCGCTGGGTTTGCACGACCTGCTCGGACAGTCGCTAAATTTTTTTGAAAAGATTGAATGGCTTGATCCATTTTTTGTTGAATATCTTTAATAATTGCTTCTGACATGTTTATTTCCCCTTTACAATAGTTCCGATTTTTTCACCGAGAACTGCTCTTTTAATATTGCCTTCTTTGCCAATTGAAAAGACTAATAGAGGTAATTCGTTATCCATACATAATGATGATGCCGTTGAGTCCATCACACCTAATTCTTCATTGAGCATCTGCATATAAGTGAGTTCTTCGTATTTTGTTGCATTTGGATCGATTTTTGGGTCTGCTGTATAGACACCATCGACATTATTTTTAGCCATTAAAATCACTTCAGCATCAATTTCAGCAGCGCGTAGTGCAGCAGTTGTATCTGTAGAAAAATAAGGGTTTCCTGTACCTGCCGCAAAGATGACGACACGCTTTTTCTCAAGATGACGCATTGCCCGTCTTCTAATATAAGGTTCAGCAACTTGTCTCATTTCAATCGATGTTTGGACACGGGTTTCAACGCCAATATTTTCTAAGCTATCTTGAAGTGCTAATGAGTTCATAATCGTCGCAAGCATTCCCATATAATCTGCATTTGCTCGATCCATCCCCATTTCACTTCCTACTTTACCACGCCAAATGTTGCCACCACCTACAACGATTGCCGTCTCTACACCAAGTTCTACAACTTCTTTCACCTGTTGGGCAATTGAACGAATAATTTTTGGTTCGAGTCCGTAGCCGAGTTCACCACTCAATGCTTCGCCACTTAATTTAAGTACAATTCTTTTATAGTGTGCTTTCGTCATGTTAACCTCCATTATGTAGATTTTAATTATATTTTACACTAAGCGCTCCAAGGAAACAATTGATTCATCATAATCTAGAAGAGTAAAATACTCAAAGAAAAGGGAACACGAAGAAGTGCTCCCTTAATTAACCTTGAATTAATTCTTCATTTGACTACGTACTTCTTCTGCAAAGTTTTCTTCACGCTTTTCAATACCTTCTCCAACTTGATAACGTGTAAATGCATTAATTGTAGCACCTTTGTCTGCAACTAACTTTTTCACTTTAACATCTGGATCTTTAACAAAGCTTTGCTCTAATAAGCTAATGTCTTCAAAGAACTTGCCTAAACGACCTTCAACCATTTTTTCAACAATCTTTTCTGGTTTACCTTCATTTAATGCTTGTTGTGTTAATACTTCTCTTTCTCTTGCAATTAAATCAGCATCAACATCGTCACGTGAAACGAATTGTGGGTTAACAGCAGCAATATGCATTGCAATGTCTTTTGCAAATTCTTCGTCTGTTGTACCTTCTAAGACTACTAATGCACCAATTGTACCATTTAAGTGAATGTATGCACCAAAAGCATCTGCATCCGTTTTATCTGCAACGACAAAACGTCGAAGACTAATTTTTTCACCGATTGTCGCCACTGTTTTATTAATGTATGTTTCAATCGTATCACCATCGCCGTGTAGTGGCTGTTGTAAGGCTTCTTCAATGTTTGCTGGTTTTTGCGATAGCAAGTGCTTAGCTAGGTCATGTACAAGTGCTTTAAATTGATCATTTTTAGTGACAAAGTCTGTTTCACAGTTAATTTCTAATAAAACAGCTGTATTACCATCAATTAAAGTGTAAGCTGTTCCTTCTGCTGCAATACGATCTGCTTTTTTAGCTGCACTTGAGATGCCTTTTTCACGTAAGAAATCAATTGCTTTTTCCATATCACCATCTGTTTCCTGTAAAGCTTTCTTACAGTCCATCATTCCCGCACCAGTTTTTTCACGTAACTCTTTTACCATAGCTGCTGTAATTTTCATCTATATTTCCTCCTTATAATTGTTAAGCGTTCATTTCTAAAAAAAGGTGATAAAAGGTTCCCCCCTTATCACCTTTTTAATTTGTTATTCTTGTTCAACAGGTGTATTTTCTGCTACTTCTTCAGTTGTAACTTCAACTTCAGCCTCTTCAGCTTCTGCTTGAGCTACTTCTTCAGTTTCTTCACCTTGCTTAACTTCTAAAATTGCATCTGCCATTGTTGAAGTTAATAATTTAACCGCACGAATTGCATCATCGTTTGCTGGGATCACGTAATCAATTTCATCTGGATCACAGTTCGTATCAACAATTCCAACAATCGGAATGTTAAGTTTTTTCGCTTCTGCTACTGCAATACGCTCTTTACGTGGGTCAACTACAAATAAAGCGTCAGGAAGCTTCTTCATATCTTTAATTCCACCTAAGAATTTTACAAGACGATCTTTTTCTTTTAATAGATCGACTGTTTCTTTTTTAGGTAAAACATCAAATGTACCGTCTTCTTCCATTTTTTCAATTGATTTTAGACGATTAATACTTTTACGAATCGTTTCAAAGTTTGTTAACGTTCCACCTAACCAGCGTTGGTTAATGTAATATTGACCTGAACGAATTGCCTCTTCTTTAATTGATTCTTGTGCTTGTTTCTTCGTACCTACAAATAATACAGTACCACCGTTTTCAGCAACTTCTTTGATGAAGTTATACGCTTCGTCAACCATCTTCACTGTTTTTTGTAAGTCAATAATGTAAATGCCGTTTCTCTCCGTGAAAATATATTTTTTCATCTTTGGATTCCAACGACGTGTTTGATGTCCAAAATGAACACCAGCTTCTAGTAGTTGTTTCATTGAAATAACTGCCATTTCTATTCCTCCTAATTTGGTTTTTTCCTCGGCTTACTTCATCACAATAGAAAAACTAATGACTGATTGATCATTAGCACCTTTTCCATCATCCATAAGCGTGTGTATTTAACACCACAGATAACTATATCATAATCATTATTTACAAGCAAGTAATTATTGTTGCTGATTTTGATGAAATTTAATTAATAGTTCAACTTCTGTTTTACCCCGATTTAATTTTTTAGCGATTGCTTCTGGTGTATCACCACGTTCGGCTAATGATAATACTTGAGCAGCAAAAGATTGTTCAACAACAGGTTCTTGATCGTCAGGAACAAACGGTTGATAATCTTGATACTTTGTTTCTGCTTGTATGTTAGTTGAAGTTGGTGTTTCCTGACTTTGATCGAAAGATCTTATTTGCTTCTTCACAGGTTCTCTTTTAGGTTGTTGATCAATTAATTGAATTAATTTATCGTTTTCTTCGCGTATTTCTAATAAATAAACTGCTAATAGTTCTTCAATTTCTTTTTGTTGTTGATCTAAAGTCTGTTTTGTCATCGACGGTTGATCAACTTTAGCTTTAAGTTGTCTAATTACCACTAAGGTAATCGCATGGATTATAAAGCTAATCAATAGTAAATAGGCCATTTTTAACCCCTCTTAACCGTTAATATCTATTCGCGTCCCTAAATAAGGATGTTGGATCTTAATTTTGTGTTCAGGTTTACTGTCTGCATGCTCATTTGACTGATCCAACTGGTTCTCTTGATCACTTTCCTTAGTATCATTTGATAATTTATGACCTTCTTCAAGATTAGTGACAGATCTGCGCTTCATTTCCTCAGCCTGTTGTTGTGCTTGAGCAATTACTTCTTGCATAAATTGGCCTCGTTGTTGGATTTGTTCTTGAATTCGACCGACGTCCTGAGTACGTGGTAAGGCAACTTGTAATTCAATTGATCTCCAACCCATATCGAACACACCTTTCCATTTTAAAGTGAGTTAATTTGAATTTCACCGTCTTCGATATAAACTTGAGTAAATTTGTGGGTTGAATCTGTTGTACGGCGATATTTTCCGAATTGTAGGTCAACATTTGGATAAAGGACTTTCTTAACTATTAAGCGCGCTTTTTCTTCATCACCTAGATTAACTTTTAATGAATCAATTTTTTCTTCAATTTTAGCGAGCTTATTTTTTGTCACTTGGAGCGTATTCTTCTGTTTCAAAAGGAAAATTCGCTCTTTTGATGAGAGACCTCCCCCGACTTTAGCTTTGTTTTCTAAGCCTTCACCAAGTTTCCGCAACTTTTCAATCTCACTTATCAATGTTTTTCTAGCAGCCGTAAACTGACTTTCAAGATCAAATTGTGATTTATCTACACCGATTGTAATCTCTGTTTTCGTATGCATTTTATTCCCAACTTCATTTGCTTCAATTGTCACACCAGCAGAACAACTTCCACCAATAATACTTCCTGAATGACAGTAAATATGTTGCTTAGCAACACATTCACTATGCATAATTGAGTTTTGAGCAATAACATTCTGTCCAGCCTCAACTTTAGCTTGATTAATGTAGCCAATTTTTATGTCACCATCAGCGTAAATTTCAGCTTTTTTTAATCCAGAAACTCCTTCTGTGATCGTTACATTTCCTCCAGCTTTTATGTAACTTGCTTCAACGAGTCCATAGATATGAATATCTCCCTCTGCTTCTACTCGATATCCTGTTGGCACATTGCCTCGAATCACAACAGAACCAACAAAGTTTATATTACCAGACTTCATCGATAAATCTTCATTAATTTCATACGTATTGTGGACATGAATTTTATTTCCTGTCACACTTAATTTTCCTTTTATCTCTGAATAAAACGATTGATCTTCAGTGCGATAAACAACATTCTTACCGGCACTCATTTTGACTGATTTTGCCTTTCTATATGGCAACTTCTTACCAAAAACAGTCATGCCTGGTTCTCCATCAATTGGGTCAATTAAAATAGCGATTTTTTCATTCTCATCTAAAGATGGAATCCTTTTAATATCGCGAAAATCCCTTTTATCATCAATATTGATTAAATCATTTTGTTCAGAGACAAATGTAATTTTCCCATCAATCCCATCAACAGCTTCTGTTCCTTTTGCAATTGAAATTGGGAAAATTGATTCATCACATTGACTTACAATACTTTTAATTGCATCATGGTTTATTCCATAAGTTATTTTATTAGCTTTTAACCAATCGCTGATTAATTCTTCACTAATATCTGCAGGATTATATTTTTCGATCAATTGGACAGTTGCAGCCATTTGATCCTCAGACACAAATAATACGAAGTGATCATTTAAATCTACCATATTCATTCACCCTTTTTGAATAATAAAAAAATAGCGAGAGATCCGATCTGATAACTTTTTAAAATCCATCTTACGTTAATGATTGTCTTAATTTAAAAATGGCTTGTTTATGAATTTGAGAGATTCTTGATGTCGTTAGTGATAAAACTTGTCCAATTTCCGTTAGTGTCAGTTCCTCATAATAGAATAAGCTAATAACAAGTTGCTCATTCTTATTTAATGTTTTAATTGATTGTGCTAGATTTGTATAGTTCTCTTCTTGAAGTAAATGGTCCTCAGGTGATAGTTGCTCATGATCAATGATTCTGTAGCCAATTCCCTCTTTGTGATCTTCTGAATCGTCTGAGGCTTTCTGCTCAATTGAAAGTAAATTAGCAAATAGGGTATCTTTATAGCTTGCTTCAACCTCATCACGTGTCATATTTAAATAATCTGCAATTTCTTCAGCTGTTGGATTTCTTTGAAGCTTTTGTGTCAGTTTATGCGATGCTTGATCAATCTTTTTCGCTTTATCTCGTGTCGATCGTGGAAGCCAATCTTCTTTTCTTAATCCATCCATAATTGCACCACGAATTCTAAATGAGGCATACGTATCAAACTTTAAATCTCGATCATAATCAAATTTTTGTAATGCATCATATAAACCAAATAATCCTAAACTTCTAATCTCATCTCGTTGAACATTTTTCGGTAAATGACTCGAAATCCGTTGGGTATGAAAATCAACAAGATACAAATAATGCTCAACGAGTTGGTTGGTAACGTTTTCATCCTTATTTTTGATCCATTTTTCCCAAAGTTGATCAACATACTTTTCTTGGTTAACCAATCCAATCGCCTCGCTTTCATTGTTAGTGGATGACTATTCTTGATGTAATAATATGAAAGTATGGATGGCCGTTAAATTTCTTTTGATCCCTGACTTATTGTTCGGATATGAAGCATTGATGTCTCAGGTGAAAATTCGATTGTTCGACCGCTATTGCCGTGTACGTCTTCTGCTATAATCGGGATCCGATAATCTTCAAGCATTTGTTTTACTGCCGTGACATTGCGCTCGCCAATTCGAAGCATATCATTTTTCACACTGAAGGCAAACATTTGAGCACCACCAGCAATTTTGGCTTTAAGGGCAAATTTTCGTGCACCATCTTTTAAGAGTGTTTCAACTAGTATTGGAATGGCTGTGTCTGCATATTTATATGGATTAAAATCTTCTTTCTTTGAAGAATTTGAATCAGGTAACATTACATGAGCCATTCCTGCAATTTTGATCGTCGGGTCAAAAATAACGACACCTACACACGATCCCAAGCCTGACGTTCGAATCACATCAGGGGCCTTCACAAAGTTTAAGTCAGCAATTCCAACTTTTATAGCTTTACTATCTACAAGTTTCACTGATCTGCCACACCTAGTTTACTGAATATTTTTGGAAAAGATTCTGGGTCTGGTAATAAAAAGAAATGACCCTTAATTTGTTCTGTCTGATCTGCATGATTATCAATAATCGTTTCAATAATAATTGCATAATCGCTAATTTGCGATAATTCCATTAATCCTTCTGTTAATATCGCACCAGCCATATCAATCGTTAAAATGGGTACAGAAGGCTGTAATGATAATTTGAGAAAATCTGATAGTGCTGTTAAGTATGATCCCGCTAAAATATTTCCAGCCTCTTGTAATGCGGATAATGCCATCTCATCATGTGGTGGATGTTCAATTGAAAAATCCGTCTGTCCTGTCATCTGTTCAACAAAGTTACTTGCCTCTTGTGAAGATAAGACAAAAAACATATTGCCTGGCGTCTCACCCTCTATTCTTAAAAAAATTGCAGCGATTAATGTTTCTGGTCCACCGACTAAATCCATCATTTCGTTGTAATCTACTAAACGAACAGTTGGAATCCGCATATCAATCTTGCTACCTACTAACATTGATAGTGAGGTAGCGGCATTCCCTGAACCGATATTACCAACTTCTTTTAACACGTCCAACTGGTATTCAGTCAAGCTATCAAAAATTGACATTATTGCACCAGCTTTTCTTTTCGGGCTGTCGTTTCTTGTTCAAGTAATTCCTTTGAAAGGATTTTATCAATGTTTAACAGGATAAATAATCGCTCATCGTATTTAGCTACACCATCGATATAATCAATATGAACGGATCCTACAGCTTCTGGCGTTGGTTCAATCGAAGCTTTAGGAATGTCAATGACATCATGTGCTGCATCAACAATTAGGCCAACATCCATATTTTCGTGCTGGATAATAATTGTCCGAGTTTCATCACTGTAATCTTTTGGCTCGAAGCCGAAACGGATTCTTAAATCAAGTAGTGGTGTGACAACACCTCGCAAGTTTAAGACACCTTTAATAAAATCTGGCGTGCCTGGAACTCGCGTGATGGGTAACATCCGTTCGATCGCGCCTACCAAATCGACGGGCATTGCATATTCTTCATTATTTAACTGAAAGATAATCGATTTTACAAATTCTGATTCTACTTTTGCCAACGAAAAAACCTCCTAACTATTTAATAAGTGCACTCGTGTCTACAATTAATGCAACTTGTCCATCACCAAGAATTGTCGCGCCAGATATGGCAAACACATTTGATAAATAATTACCTAGAGTTTTCAAAACGACTTCTTGTTGACCGATAAATGAATCAACAATCAAACCTGTCATTTTTTCACCTTGACGAATAATAACGACAGAATGATAGTTATCATCTTGGTCATCTCCTGGTACATCAAAAATCTCTGTTAATGAAACAAGTGGGACAACTCGACCTCTAAAATCAATCACTTGTTTATTATGTGCTGTCATAATTTTATCTTTATGAATAATCGCTGTTTCAAGGATTGAAGACAATGGAATCGCAAATGTTTCATCTTTAACTTTCGTCAACATAACTGAAATAATTGTCAATGTTAATGGAAGTTGAATTGAAAATACCGATCCTTTTCCTAGTTCAGAGTCAATCGTGATTGAACCACCAAGTGCTTCAATCGTACTTTTAACTACATCCAAACCAACACCGCGACCAGATACATCTGAAATCTTATCCGCTGTTGAAAAACCACTTTCCATAATCAATTGGTAAACTTGGTGATTACTATATGATTGAGCCTGTTCTTTTGTAATTAAGCCATTTTCAATTGCTTTTTTCGTAATCACATCTCGATTAATTCCTGCTCCGTCATCAGAGATCTCAATAAAGACATGGTTACCACTATGGTATGCGTTTAGCTTCAGTGTGCCTGTTCCTGGTTTTCCACTAGCTTTTCTAACTTCAGGTGTTTCAATTCCATGATCCAATGCATTACGAATTAAGTGAACTAATGGATCACCGATCTCATCAATAACAGTACGATCTAATTCTGTATCGGCACCAATAATCTCTAAATTGATTTCTTTATTTAATTCTCTACTCAATTGGCGAACCATGCGAGGGAAACGATTAAAGACTTGATTGATTGGAACCATCCGCATGTTTAAAATAATATTTTGTAAATCTCCTGAGATACGTGCCATTCTCTCAACTGTTTCCTCAAGATCATTATGGCGTAAATCAGCAGAAATTTGTTCAAGTCTACCTCGATCTGTAACTAATTCTTCAAATAAATTCATTAATGCATCTAAGCGTTCGATATTAACTCGAATAGTTTTACTTGTTAATGGGCGTTTTGATGTTGTTTCTTCATGATCCTCTGAAGTTTCCTCTGCTGCCTTTACAGTATCTTGTGCTTCTTCAGCATCCCCACCAGTAAACTGATTAACTTTCAACTCGTTAACCGTTACACTGTTAATTTCAGACACTTTCATAATTTTCTGTTCAATTTCATCTGGACCATCTTTAGTAACTAAAACGACGGTAAAATCAAATTCGAAATTTTCATCTTCTAATTCAGTTACGCTTGGTACAGACTTGATAACTTCACCGATTTGCTCAAGAATTTCAAAAACCATGTAAACCCGAGCTGCTTTTAATAAGGTCGTATCTTGTAACTGTACTGTCACTTGATAATTTTGGTATCCTTTTTCATTCGACTGCTGCAAAACAGTTAATTCAAATTGATCTAATTCAGATTCAATTGATGATGTCTTCCCTGATGACTTATCTGCCTTTTTCGTTTGGCTGTCGATATTTTGGTCACCATTTTCGATTGCATCCAATTTATTAACAAGTTCGGAAACGTCTTGCTTTCCTTCACCGCCATCAATAATATCAAATACCATTGACTCGAGAGCATCAACAACAGTGAATATCACATCGACAATTTGTGAGTTTAAAGTAAGCTTTTTATTCCGAACAGCATCTAACACGTTCTCCATGTTATGAGTTAAATCAGCTAAATCTTGATAACCCATTGTTGCAGACATGCCTTTTAATGTGTGGGCAGATCTAAAAATTTCATTCACAATGGTAATGTTTTTTGGATCCTTTTCTAGTTCCAATAAATGATCGTTTAATGATTGAATGTGCTCTTTACTTTCTTCAATAAAAATATCGAGATATTCATTTACTACCATTCTATTCACCTCTAATTTTCAATAGATTTATAATCTTATCTGCAATATCTGGCAGTTCTACAACAAAATCAACGACACCTGTTTTCACTGCAGATTTAGGCATCCCGTAGACAACACATGATTCTTCAGCTTCACTAATAATGACCGTACTTTCTTTCGTCTTTTTCATTTCGACAATTCCTTCTGCACCGTCTGCACCCATTCCAGTCATAATCGTTCCTATTAAGTTATAGTTCACTAACTTTGCTAATGATTCAAATAAAACATCGACAGACGGTTGGTGACCGCTTCTATTTTCCTCTTTAGTAATCTTAGCTTTTAGCCCTGCATCAGTTTCTATGACTCTAAACTGGAATCCACCAGGAGCAATATAAGCGACTCCATTTTCTAGCTTTTCACCATCTTTAGCTTCCCGAACTTTGATATGTGACAATTGATCAAGTCGTTTTGCTAATGAGTTCGTGAAGCCTGGTGGCATATGCTGGACGATTACGATTGGTGCTGGTATATTTTCAGGTAGTCGAGTAATCACTTGTTGTAGTGCGCGTGGACCACCAGTAGACGTACCAATTCCAATAATAACTTGGTGCTTTTTTGAAAGATTTGGTGCGATGCGACGATCAGACGTTTTTATATATGTAGAACGGCTGCTAGAATCTGTGAAAAGTTCAACTTTTGCCTTAGCTGCTTCAAGTACCTTACTTATAATTTCGGTCTCTATCTCCTTAATGTTTAGTGAAATAGACCCAGATGGTTTTGTGATAAAATCAACAGCCCCTAACTCCATTGATTCAAAAGTCTTATCTGCCCCATGCTTTGTTAAACTCGACAACATAACAACTGGTCGCGGTTTATTTTCCATAATTTTACTTAAAGCAACTAATCCATCCATTTCAGGCATCTCAATGTCCAGTGTGACGACATCTGGATTTAATTGATCGATCTTTTTTAGTGCATCGAGACCATTTCTAGCTGTACCTACAACAAGAATCTTAGGATGAGACTCTAAAATGTTTGAAATCATCTTACGCATAAATGCAGAATCGTCTACGACTAATACTTTTATTTTCTCCACATCCATCTACCTTTCTTTAATGAATTTTTTTAGTTTCGTAATAAAAGATGAAGGTGCTTTTTTATCGAGGTCAATTGAATCTGTTAAGTACTGTGTAACAATTTGATCAATAGCCCGAGATACTTGAGCTAGTGGATCATATAAAGTAAAAGGTACTTGTGAGATAACTGCTTTCGAAACCTTTTTGTCATCTGGTAAAACTCCAAGTGGGGTGATCTGTTTACCTAAAAAATAATTAGTCACCTTTTGAAGTCTTTTAATCACCTGTTTCCCTTCTTTAACAGAGTCTGCACGATTAATCAATAAATAGAATGGTAGTTGATCATTCTTATTATGTATATGTTTAATCATCGCATAGCCATCCATCATTGAAGTTGGTTCAGGTGTTGTCACTAGTATGCATTCATCAGCAGCTAAAATGTATGCTAAACTTTCATTTGTTGCCCCAGCTCCCATATCAAAAAAGATATAGTCATATTCAGTTGATATTTGATGATATTGATCTAAAAAGTAGTTAAGTTTTTCTTCATCCATATTAAACACAGTAGAAAGTCCCGAGCCAGCTGAAATATATGAAATCGCATTTGGTCCTACTTCTATAATATCATGAATCGACAAATCATTCTCGTACATTTGCACAATTGAATATCTTGCTTGAAGTCCTAGTAAGATATCAACATTTCCCATCCCGATATCTAAATCAATGATCAAGACTGATTTTTTCTTTTCAATTAATTTAAGCGCAAAATTAATTGTGAAATTAGATTTACCAACGCCACCCTTACCACTCACAACAGCAATTGTTTTTGCTTGTTTTTTCCCATTTTTCTCTTTCATCTTTTGACGAAGGCTTGCAGCTTGATCGTTATACATCGTGATCGTCCAAGTCAATCAATAAATTTGCTAATAAGCTTGGTGTTGCTGCTTTAATATCATCGGGAACATTTTGACCGTGAGTCAGATAACCGATCCCAATCTTCTTTTTGCTCACCAAATTTAATAGGGCACCATACGTACTTGTTTCGTCAATTTTTGTGAAAATTAATTTCTTTAATGGAATCGATTTGAATTGATCATAAAGGGCTAGTAAATCTTGCGCTTTTGTCGTTGCTGATAAAACTAAATATGTTTCAACATCATGCTCTAGATCAACAACCTTGCCTAACTCAGCTACGTACTTGGGATCCCGGAAATTACGTCCTGCTGTATCAACAAAAACAAGATCATACGCTTGAAATTTCAGACGAGCTTTTTGATAATCTTCCATCGTGTAGGCAATTTCTAATGGAATATCTAAAATATTTGAATATGTCTTTAATTGTTCAATCGCGGCAATCCGATATGTGTCTGTTGTAATTAAAGCAACTTTTTTACCATCTTTCAGCATGCTTTTGGCTGCTAACTTTGCAATCGTAGTTGTTTTACCGACCCCTGTTGGGCCAACTAGGTGAATGAATTTCTGTTCAAATTGAATTGCACCACAATTTTCTCTAGTAAAGAGAGCTTCTAGCTGTTGCTTTGTTTTTTTCTTTGCTTCTTGGAACGTCAGATCATCCGCTTGGTTCTGATCTAACGTGATTGAAATTAATTGATTAGCGACCTCTTCTTCAACTTCATGACTCATTAAATGTTCTTTGACTGATTGAAAAGCAGCAGGAAATCTTTGTTCAGTCTCATCAGCTGTTTTTTCCATCCATTTTCTCAATGAACGCAACTCTTCAATCATAATCTGTTGCTGTTTGTTTGAATGAGTACTTTCAGGTTTTCGTATTTCAGTTACTTGCTCGACTCGTTGCTGCTTAATTGGACGTGGTTTGTTTGACTCAGGATCGATTGCTGCAACAACTTCAATATTTCTTTTTTTAAATAGCCCTAAGAAGCCGCCTGTATATACGGCTTTAGAGCTTAGAATAACCGCATCCGCTCCAAACTCACTTCTTACCTTATCTAGTGCCTCTGGCATACTAGGTGCTACATATTTTTTTACCTTCATCCTGCTTTCACCACCCCAATACTTTGAACATCTAGATCTGGTTCTAATTCGTTATAAGATAATACAATCACATCTGGGAAAAATCGATCAAGCAATTGTTTCATATACATTCTAATTGTTGGAGAACATAAAATGATTGGGTTTTCTGACTGTAATGAAGCTTGTTCAATTCTTTCAGTTACCGAACCAATTATTTTTTGCTGGCTTTCTGGATCAAGCGCTAAATAATTTCCATGTTCAGTTTGCTGAACATGATCAGCAATCATTTGTTCAACCTCTCCAGCAACAGTGATGACACGAAGTGAATTTAAATCATTGGCATATTGCTTTGTAATTTGTGATGCTAATGATTGTCTTGCATATTCCCCTAATAATTCTGGATCATTCGTCATTTTCCCAAAATCAGCTAAGGTCTCAAAAATAACTGGCAAATTACGAATTGATACCTGTTCTCTTAATAATTTCGCTAATACCTTTTGAACATCACCAACACTTAATGGTTCCGGTGAAACTTCTTCGACTAAGATTGGATATGACTCCTTCAAATGGTCGATCAATTGCTTTGTTTCCTGGCGCCCCAATAATAAATGGGCATGTTTTTTGATCACTTCAGTTATGTGTGTAGATACAACTGATGGCGGGTCAACAACAGTATAGCCAGATAATTCAGCTTCATCCTTGATGTCCTCGCTTATCCATTTAGCTGGAAGTCCAAAGGCTGGTTCAGTCGTAGCAATACCATCTATTTCATCATCTTCCATGCCAGGTGTCATCGCTAAATAATGATCAAGCATTAACTCACCACTCGCGACTTCATTGCCTTTTATCTTCAGCTGATACGCATTAGGTGGTAATTGAATGTTATCGCGAATTCGAACAACTGGAATCACGACACCAAGTTCAATCGCCAATTGCCTTCTAATCATTACAATTCGATCCATCAGATCACCACCTTGGCTTGAGTCAACGAGTGGAATCAATGAATAACCAAATTCAAATTCGATTGGATCCATACTAATTAAATCAACAACATTTTCAGTTGATTCAATTTGTCTGGCAGCATCCTCATCTTCTACTTCACCTTGATCGATTATTGGTTCTTGTGTTGGACGATCAAGTACATATCCAGCGATCAATAAGACGGCTGATATTGATGTCGTTAACCAAAAATCAATTGTCGTAAAACCTAGAACAAAGATGGTACCGCCTGCGATATAAAGGAGTTTTGGATATTGTAACAATTGAGTTGATACGTCACTACTCAAGTTTTCCTCAGAGACAGCTCTTGTCACAATAATACCAGTGGCAGTTGAAATTAATAAGGCTGGGAGTTGCGTTACAATTCCATCACCAACAGTTAATTGCATATATGTTGATAGAGCTTCGCCAATGCTCATCCCCATCTGTAGCATTCCAATAATAATCCCAAAGATAATATTAATTAATACAATAATAATTCCTGCAATGGCATCACCTTTAATAAACTTACTCGCCCCATCCATCGCACCGTAAAAGTCTGCTTCTCGCTCAATTTTACTTCTTCGTTCTCGTGCCTGATGTTCATTAATTAAGCCAGCATTTAAATCAGCATCAATACTCATTTGTTTACCAGGCATCGCGTCTAAAGTAAATCGTGCACCTACCTCTGATACACGCTCACTTCCTTTTGTAATAACTAAGAATTGAATAATGACCAAAATTGCAAAGATTACAAAACCAACTAATGGGTTACCACCAATAACAAATGAACCAAACGTTTCAACAACACTACCCGCATCAGCTTCTGCTAAAATTGAACGGGTTGTAGAAACGTTCAAACCTAATCTAAATAAAGTTATAATCAATAGTAATGACGGTAAAACAGAAAACTGGAGAGGTTCAGTTATATTCATTGCTACTAAAATAACAACTAATGATAAAGCAATGTTTATCAAAATAAGAATACTTAATAACCATCCCGGTAACGGTACAATGATCATAACCATGATGACGATAACAAATAATAAAATTGATATATCTTTAAATTTAAACATTTAACTCTCTCCTTACGAGTTAACTTACGCTCTTTTTTCTACTTGATAAACGTAAGCCAACACTTCAGCTACAGCCTGATAATACGACTCATCGATCGTATGGCCAACCTCTACATTAGCATATAATGCTCTTGCTAAAGGACGATTTTCAACAATCATCACTTGATTTTTCTCTGCAAGCTCACGGATTTTAAAAGCTACATAATCCGCTCCTTTAGCAACAACATATGGAGCGATCGCTTTTGATTCATCATATTTTAAGGCAACCGCATAATGAGTTGGGTTCGTGATCACAACATCAGCATCTGGTACTTCACTCATCATTCGTCGCATTGCCATTTGACGTTGATTTTCTCTGATTTTTGATTTAATTAATGGATCACCTTCAATGTTTTTATACTCTTCCTTTATTTCATGTTTTGACATACGAAGATTTTTTTCATAATCAAAACGTTGGTATGCATAATCAAATACACCTAAAATGAGTAATGCGATAGCGGCTGATAGACCCATTCGTGTTGTTGTTGAGCCAAAAAAGGCCAGCGCACTATCTAAACCCGCTTGAGACTGCATAAATATTTCATCTTTACTACCCCAAAGTATTGAAAAAGTTACTGCACCGACAACGCTAATTTTTAAAATTGATTTGACTAACTCAACAATTGCTCGAATCGAAAAAATTCGTTTGGCTCCTTCCAACGGATTGAGCTTGTCCAGTTTCATTTGCAATGGTTCAGCTGTAAACAAGAAACCAATTTGAAGTAAATTCGATACAATTCCCGCAACAATTGCTACGCCTATAACAGGCGCTATTGTAATTGCCATATAAATAATAAGATCGATAAAAATCAGATGAAGTTGGTCAATCGTCACTGTCAAATTAAGATATTCTGTGAAGACACGAGTATAAAGTCCAGTAAACCTTTCTTTCCAAAATGGACCGATCGCAATAAAAGTAATAAACATAAAAAAGAGCAAAATAGCTGTGTTTATATCTTGGCTTTTGGCAACCTGACCTTTTTCACGTGTGTCCTCTCTTTTTTTCGGTGTCGCTTTTTCGGTTTTCTCTCCGGAAAAAAACTGAAGGTCTAACGCTAACCATTCCATGCTTATATTCCTCCTAGGATCCGCATAAAGCTATCCATAACTTCCAACGTATAACCAAATAGACGCTTAACGATACTTATATAAAAGATCAAATAAACACTAATCGCAATAAAAGAAACTGTAATTTTCAACGGAATACCAACGACGAATACATTAAGTTGCGGGACTGTTCTCGCAATAATTCCTAGTGCAACATCGACTAAAAATAAACTTCCGACAATCGGAATTGCCATTTGAAATGCAATTAAAAACATTTGACTAAACATGACAATAACAGTTGTTATGTAATTTTGACTTGCAAAGTTGATTAACTGATCAAGTTCAACGAAATTAAAACTTGCTACAGCACCATTAATGAGTAAGTGATGTCCATCTATCGCTAAAATAAACAATAGCGCAAACGTGTAAAAATATTGACCAATAATCGGACTTTGAGCACCAGTTTGTGGATCCATTACGTTTGCGATCGCAAAACCCATTTGAAAATCGATAAAGCCACCAGCAATTTGAACGATTGTTAAAATTAACGTTGCGACTAAACCAATAATCAAACCAACCATTACTTCTTTAAAAAGTAATAATAGATACATTAAATCAATCGATAACGCAGGAACTTCAATTGTTGACACGATGATTAGACTAATAAAAAATGCAATGCCAATTTTAAATGAATTAGGAATGTTACGATATGAAAAAATCGGAACCGTTGCAATAAAAGCCACAAGTCGTGCAAAGATCAACAAGAAAGCAGGTAAGTAATTAAAATCAATTAATGTTAACATCGATTAACCTATAAACTGAGTGAGATTCTGAAAGATGCTCATCGCAAACTGTGTCAGTTGATTTAACATCCATGGACCAAAAAAGACAATACCAACTAAAACAGCGACAATTTTCGGGATGAAAGCTAAAGTTTGCTCTTGGATTTGCGTTGTCGCCTGAAAAATACTAACTAATAGACCGACAGCTAAAGCTAGAATCAGTAATGGCCCTGCAACCATCAATATTGTTATAATCCCCTGCTCCGCTAATGAAATAACAGATTCTTCACTCATGCTTTCAACCTCCTTATGGCTTTTTTATTCGCTAATGAAAACTCGATAATAATGATTCAATGATTAAATGCCAACCATCAACTAACACAAATAATAAAATCTTAAATGGTAAAGATATCATAACTGGAGGTAACATCATCATCCCCATCGACATTAAGATACTAGCTACCGTCATATCAATGACTAAAAACGGAATAAAGATTAAAAATCCCATTGTGAACGCGGTTTTTAATTCACTGATTGCAAATGCAGGAACGAGAGCTGTTAATGGAATATCTTCAATTGTTTCAATTGGCTCTGTATCCGTGTAATTTAAAAATAATTGTAAATCCTTTTGTCTCGTATGATTCGACATAAATTGTTTGATCGGTCCACTCGCTCGGTCATATGCCTCTTCTAAACCAATTTCATCATTCATTAATGGCGTCAACGCTTCTTGATTAATCTCTTGAAAAGTAGGTGCCATAACAAAAAATGTAATGAAAAGTGCAATCCCAATTAAAACTTGATTCGGTGGCATTTGTTGTGTTGCCAAAGAAGTTCTTGTAAATGACAAAACAATAATTGTTCGAGTAAAACTCGTTAACAAAATTAAAATGCCAGGTGCTAAGGAGAAAATCGTTAATAATATTAATAATTGTACGGCACTAGAGACTGTATCTACGTCAGTACCAGAGAAAATATCAATAAACTCATTCATAATTATTCTTCTTCCTTAAATTTCACTCTAATTTTTTCTCTTTTATCTTTCATCGCATCAAGCTCTCCTTTGAATAAAGAGGCAAAGTCTTGATCATTAGACGTATCATCTGCTTGACCCAATTCCTCGCTAGACTGCGGTTTTCTCTTTCGGATAAAATTAAACTGTTCGATCAATGACGAGTTGATCATTGGTGTTGATTGTTGATTTTCTAATAATTGTTCTTTAACTGATTGATCGGTAATTTCAGTTAGAATTGATACATCATCACCGACCCCAACAAGATAAATTTTATCCCCTACCTTAACCAATTGAGCTGATTTATTCATACCTAACGAAATACCACCTAAATTAGTTAAGACTTTTCCTTGGTGATTAAAATTGCTTGAACGGTTAAAAAATTTTAACAACAAATAAATTAAGCCAATAATTATCACTAAGACGACAATAATTCGGATGATTAGACCAAAAATAGTCGGTTGTTTACTCTCGCTCGATTGTGAAGGATCTGAAACAACCGCATCTTGATCCATTGATTCCTGCTCATCTTGTTCGATCGATTCCGTTTGATTAAAAAAATCAGAGACAGAACCATCACCTGTTTCAGCTTGAATAACGAACGGGCTAAACAAAGTCGAAAGCAATATTAAGAAAAATACGTACTTTTTCATCCAATCAATCCAATGCTTTAGTTATCGCTTCAATAACTCGATCTGCTTGAAATGGTTTAACAACGAAGTCTTTCGCTCCTGCTTGAATCGCATCAATTACCATCGCTTGTTGTCCCATCGCTGAACACATAATGACGATTGCATTCGGATCAAGTGCTTTAATTTCTTTTAAAGCTGTAATCCCATCTTTTTCAGGCATCGTAATGTCCATC
Source organism: Bacilli bacterium (assembly GCA_012838505.1). Classification (GTDB taxonomy): domain Bacteria; phylum Bacillota; class Bacilli; order Bacillales; family Amphibacillaceae; genus Amphibacillus. Next base: position 42,647 of record DUPD01000104.1, read on the forward strand.
GTCACAAGATCTGGTTTTAGCTCCTCATACTTTTCAACAGCTTGTTGACCGTCTTGTGCTTCACCAACAATTTCAAATCCATTTTTATTTAAAATATCCTTAATCATCATCCGCATAAAAGCTGCGTCATCTACAATTAAAACTGTGTGTGCCATCATTCTTCCTCCTAAACATTTTTACTTTAAATTTTTCAATCGATCAGTTTGACTAATGATCTCTGTAACTCTAACACCAAAATTTTCATCAATAACGACAACTTCACCTTGAGCAATCAACTTATTATTGACATGAATATCAACAGGCTCACCTGCTAGTTTATCAAGCTCTAGAATTGAACCTGATGATAGTTCAAGTATATCTTGAACCGCTCTTTTTGTTCGACCTAATTCGACAGTAACTTGCAGTGGAATATCTAACAGCATGTCCAAGTTACGTTGTTCAGTTTGTGGTAAATCGAATTGTTCAAAACTTGAAAATTGAGCATTTTGAATCGTTGCATTCGCTTGTGTCGGTTCACCAATGTTTCGTGGTTGCCTTGGTGGAGTGCTTACCATTTCACGCTCAACGGTTTGTTGACTCATTGATTTAACCTCTTTTTCCTCATGTTTTACTTCTGCCTGTGGTTCAGGCGTCGGCTCTGGCTCGGGTTCTGGAGCATTTAATAAACCATCGACCATCTCTTTAGCAAATGATGGTGGTAATAGTTGCATGATATTCGAATCAACTAAATCCCCAATGATTAATTGAAAAGAAACTTTGATTAAAATGTCATCATTAGGAATATACTGGTCACTCAAATCTTCCGACACATCCAGCATAACAGTTTCCGGTGGGGAAATATCAACTCGTTTTGAAAAAATTGTTGACATACTTGTTGCAGCAGTCCCCATCATTTGATTCATTGCTTCTTGAATCGCACTCATGTAAATATCATCTAGTTCAATCTCTTGATTATGCCCTTGACCATCACCACCAAGCATTAAATCCGCAATAACATAAGCATCATCTGATTTTAAAATGAACAAGTTATCAGCTTTAAAACCTTCTGTATATTTAACTTCAACACCGACATGTGGGACCGGAAATTCTTTTTCAAGTTCATTTCGCTTCACAAATGTGACTGTAGGTGTTGTAATTTCAACTTTTTGATTTAATAATGTTGCAAGAGTTGTAGCAGAACTTCCAAATGATATATTACCTATTTCTCCTAAAGCGTCTTGTTCAATTTCTGTTAAGACAGGCTGTTCTTCTTGAGGCTGATCAATTACCTCTTCCTCTGTATCATCATCCAAATTTAACAACGCATCGATTTCATCTTGTGAAAGCATACCATCATTCATCGTCTGGTGCCTCCTTCTTTATTTCTTCTAAAATTTGTACAGCAACTTTATTTTTATTATGTCCTGGCTGGACTTTAAATAGTGTTTCACCTTCAGATTGTAAAGGTAAAGGATCATGGATTGATTGATCTAAATGGAGCACATCACCTTTTGCTAAATGTAAAAAGTCATGAATTGAAATTTTAGTTTCTCCTAACAATACATTCAAGTCTAGCACAGTTGTTTTGAGATTATCAGATAAGTTCTGATATTCTTCCGGTTTACGATCTTTTTGTGTTTCTGTCTGCATCCAATAGTGAACAGAAAGCCTCGGCATAATCGGCTCTAATACAACATGTGGAATACAAATGTTGATCATTCCGGAACTTTCTCCAATTGTCGTGTTTAAAGAGACGACGACAACCGTCTCGTTTGGTGAAACGAGTTGTAAGAACTGAGGATTAACCTCAAATTCTTCTAAAACTGGATCAATATCTGCCACAGAAGACCAAGCTTCTCTTAGATTATCAAGAGATCGTTCAAATAAATTGGTCATAAGCGTTGATTCAATTTCTGTCAAATTATCAATTTTATTTAAACTTATCCCTTTACCACCTAAAATGCGATCAAGCATGGCATAAGCGATATTTGGATTGATTTCAAAGATAATTCGACCATCTAACGGCGCCATACTAAAGATGTTTAGTACAGTCATCGTTGGTACGGAACGAATAAATTCCTCATATGGAATTTGATCAACTGAAGCGACAGAAATATGTACATATGTACGTAACTGTGCTGAAAAATAAGTTGTTAATAGTCGTGAATAATTTTCATTAATTCTAGAAATACTTCGAATCTGGTCTTTCGAGAAACGTAAGGCACGTTTAAAATCATAGACGCGAACCTTGCGCTCACTTTCTTCTTGTTTCAATTGATTAGCGTCCATTTCACCGGACGACAATGCTGATAATAGTGCATCAATCTCACTTTGAGACAGAACCTTATCGGCCATCCATTCCACCTCCTACAGAGGAGTTATACTACTGTACAATTTTACCCACGATATAGACGTCGGTAATTTCCCCTTCTTCCATTAGTTTGTTCATTTCAACTTTCAATGTCTCTTCAAATTGTGCTAAATCAGATTGTAATTGATCTGACGTCATGTTGACAGTCTCTTTAATTAAGATATTTTTAAATTGAAACTCTCTTAATTCAATTTCTTCTCTAGCATCGCTGTTATTTGTGAGAATATTAAATTTCATTTGAACATAGCGGTTATCCCCCAAATCAAGATTAATTTCCTCCGTCGTATAGGAATACTCAACTTGTTCTTCAATCGTGAGCGCTCGGTCTGGGTCGCTATCGTCTAATAATAGAAAAACAACTCCACCGACCCCAGCTATAGCAATGATAGCGAGAATGACTAAAACCACTTTAAAGCCGTTATTATTCATTTTTATCACCTACTTTTAATTGAAAACCTACTAAGCCAATCTGCTGAAAATAGTTTAAAGCTGACTCTCTAACTTCTAATTCGGTTTCTTTCACAACTAGTTTTTTGCCATTATATAATGTGATTGTCGTATCAGGAAATGATTGAACTCGCTCAATATACATTGCATTTAAAGTAAATGTGTCACCGTTAAAGTTTGTTAATTGAATCATTTTTTTATTAGGAGCAAGTCGCTAAACTTGCTCCAACCTCCTAACTATCGTTTAAGGTTAACTAATTCTTGTAAAATCTCATCTGAAGTTGTGATAATTCTTGTGTTTGCTTGGAAGCCACGTTGAGCAACAATCATGTCGGTAAATTCTTCAGCCAAATCAACATTCGACATTTCGAGTGCACCAGAGACAATTGAAGCAACTCCATCCTCTGGTTCATGTAGCAGAGGAGTGCCATCATCTGCTGTAACCAAACCGTCATTTACTGTTGATCGGTACATATTGGCACCAACTTGCTCTAGACCACCAGGATTTGCAAAATTAGCTAGAGCAATTTGACCAGCTTCTTGGGTCTCGTTATTTTCATCAATATAGTTGACTATCCCATTGCCCTGAATACTAAAACTAGTAAAGTCTTCTGGTAATTGAATTCTGATTGGATTACCAGCTTCATTTGTTCCAACCAAGTATTCACCGTTGGCATTAACAATATAATTATCATCATCCAAATACATATTTCCAGCTCGTGAATAAAGTAAATTGGCATCTGGTAAATTAATTTCATCTTCATCAACACCTGATGCAAAAATAAACATCCCATCTCCTTCTAAAGCAAGGTCAAGCGTTCGGTTCGTTGTTTGGCGGTTACCTTGTGTATGGATCACGTCAATCGCACCGATTTGTGAACCTAGTCCAACTTGCTGTGCGTTAATTCCACCGCGAATACCAGTTGGAGCTGATGCACCAGCGATTGTTTGACTCATCATGTCTTGAAAAGCAACCCGTGATTTCTTGTAGCCAGACGTGTTAACGTTGGCAATGTTATTACCGACAACATCTAGTTGTGTTTGAAAACCTTTCAATCCTGCGATACCAGAATACATTGATCTTAACATTTAAACATTCCTCCTATTGATAGACTCCTGTATCATTCAGTCAACAGGGTCAGGGGCTTCCTGTTAAGGTCCAGCCCTAATCTAATAAAATTGTTCCATTAATATTTGTGAAAATCCGACTTTGTGCTTCATTACGATCAAGCGCTGTTACTACTGTATTATTTTTCGCACTAACTAATAACGTTGCCTCACTCGTAATTACTAATGAATCGGTAATACCTTTTTGTTTTGCTTGTTTAACTTGATTAGCTATTTCTTGCCACTTTTCAGTTGAAATATGAATTTGCCGCTCATCTAATCGATTTTGTGCATGTTTACTTATTTTCAGTTCTGATGATTTTGTTTGTTCTAAAATCGATTGAAACGATTGTAGTGGACGATTATTTTGCGCCACTCTTTGTTGACGATTTTGTAACAACGCCTGTTGTGGCACGTGTTGTATTCGGTGATTCATTTATCCTCCTCCTTTACTCTTTGGAAGGTTGATTGATCCTTAAAATTTCGTCCGTGTAAATCTCACTGCCATCTGCGAGTTCGAGAACGGCATAACCGTTATTTTCGCTAATTGCAATGATTTCATTAACATTAATTTCTTTAGGCTCTTTGACTTGACCGGTTTCTTCATCAATTGCATAATAACTCACTTCTTTTCCAATCAGATGACTGTACTGAATAATCGGAGACATCATTTGATTATTAACTAACATACTGATTGATTCATTCATATTCATCATTTGCTCTAATGAAGAGAATGTCGTCATTTGCGAGATGAATTCACGATCATCCATCGGACTTAGTGGATCTTGATTTTGAATTTGTGTCATTAATATTTTTAAAAATTCATCTTTACCAAGTTCTGAACTCGGTGTACCTCTATCAATATTGCGTAAGTAATAAGACGGGTCGATTCGCGTCATTTACTACACCCTTTCTTGATTCAGAAGATCTTCAAATCGGATCGTTTCTTCATCATGATCGATTTGTTCTGTCTGTCTTGATTGTTGATTTTGTTCATTTGGTTCATGCTGATCCGGCATGTCTTCATATGGTGAAGGTTGTTCAACAAAAATTGGTTCAGCAGCTTGTTTTTCTATCACAACGTTGTGTGGTGCAAACATATGTCTAAGTTCGCGTACATTTGCTTCAAGTGCTTCTTTCGCCATTTGTGAACTTGCTGTTAGCTTCACGAGCATTTCTCCATCAATTTCAGTCAACTCCACCATAATTGTCCCAAGAGATTTTGGTGCTAACTTTAACTGCAGTTGATTGTTTCCAGATAAGTTTTGGATGAATCGACTTTGACTAATTGCTTTTTCAAACTGACTTAATAATTGTTCATTCAATTGTTCGCCTGTCTCAACAGATTGACCAAGTTGAATTTGTAATTGTTCAATCGCTGAGTCTGTTCGATGCTGACTAAACATCTGACCAAACGTGTTAGCCTGTTCTTCAGTTGTTGAATGCACTTGTTCGATCGCAGCTCTCACCCACTTTAAAACATCCTTTGAGGTGACGGTTGTGTTTGAGTGATAACTCGTCTTGTCTGCTAACGTTGTTTTCTTGAGAAAGTTTTCATAAACTTTAGCAAAAGTAGTAAGTTTTGATTGATCAGTTCCTTGAGTTGCTAACTGGTCTAACACAACAGATATTGGTTCTTTAGTTGCTTGCAGCTGTTTTA
>DUPD01000008.1 GCA_012838505.1 Bacilli bacterium
TAGCTGATATTCGTAGGCTACCTTTAGCTTTTAATAACAAAACTAAAAACAGACGGAAGAAAAATTTAATTTTTCTCCGCCTGTTTTATTTTCAGGGTTTTTTTCAGGGGTTATTGGACAGCCCCTTAAAAACAAATTGATTTATGATACAACTGCTTTTTGATCATTGTCTGTTTCTTTGAGTATTTGTTCATACTTGGCCAAAACAGCATCTTGAATTTTAGCTCGCATATTCGAATTAATCGGGTGAGCAATATCACGAAACTCTCCATCTGGGGTTCGTTTTGATGGCATTGCAACAAATAAACCATTATGCCCATCTATCACTCGAATATCGTGTATGACAAACTCATCGTCCAATGTGATCGAGGAAACTGCCTTCATTCTGCTCTCACTCTTTACCGCACGTATTCTTACATCTGTTACTTCCATTTTGTTCACCACCCTTTTCTGTGTGCATTCGTCTCCAAGTGATAAATTCAACAGCATAAGGCAAAATTCCTGCTTAATTTGATAAATTTGAAAAATTTTTTTGTTTTTTTCACTTTAAGGTCATTTTACTATAATTTTAAAGCAAAAAACACTTAAGTTTGGCCTACTCAAATGTTTTTAAGTCTAATTTTGTGAAATTATTGTTCACTTTGGGAAAAATAATTTCCCTTGACCACTTCAATTTGTTTGTTTTTTTCATCCACAGCTGATATTTGGATCAATGAAGTGTAATCTGTCACAATTCGTTCATCTTCTTCATCCTCAGCTTCTGCTAACACACCAATCGCAGCGACTGTAGCATCAAATTCCTTTAATAAACTTTTCATTCCGTCAATCGTTCCACCGGCCTTCATAAAATCATCAATAATACAAACCGTTGAACCTTGTGCTAAACTTCGACGCGTTAGAACCATCGATTGAATTTTTCTTGAGGAGCCGGAAACATAGTTAATACTTACCGTTGAGCCTTCTGTTATTTTAGGATCTCTACGTGCAATAACGACTGGTACATTTAAAAATGATGCGACTGCATAGGCTAATGGGATCCCTTTTGTTGCAACAGTCAAAACAACATCAATATTTAATGGTGCAAATGCCGTTGCAAAAAGACGACCAATTTCACGCACTGTTTCTGGCTCGCCTAGAATATCACTCATAAATAAATAACCACCTGGTAAGATCCGACTTGGATCATTTAACCTCTTGGCCAATGTGTCAACAAATGCAACACTTTTTTCTTGATCATACTTCGGAATATAACGAATCCCACCCGCTGCACCTGAGATCGATTCTAAATAGCCAATCCCTTCATGCTGAAACATACGATCCATTATTGTTAAATCTTCACTTATCGACGATTTAGCTGCTTGATAGCGTTCGGTGAAAAACGGTAACGAAATAAGTTCCAATGGATGTTCTAATATATAGTTCGTCATTCCAATTAAACGATCACTTCTTTTCATCAGATCACCTCTCTAAAACCGAATGATTTTTAATAAATATATCATTACATTCGGTTTTATTCAAGTTGTTTATTCATTTTATGTAAAAAAATAATCATTTTTTTAAAAAAGAGCAAATAAAAAAGCAGTAATTTAATATTACTGCTCTGTTACGGGTACTGCATGTTTTTCTTCGATGAAGTTTAATTCAACTGTCTCTGTTAAGATGTCTGCATAGCTATAAGACACACGTTCAAATGCATTTTCATCTTGATCTAATGCAACGATGAAAACGGAAGGATATGTCTCCGCTAGAACTCCATGACGTTCTATTGTCTTTCTTCTACCGCCGTTTGCTATCAGTTTTAGGCGTTTTCCGATCTGATCATCTAAGGCACTCTTAATTTCAGCTAAAGTTTTTGCCACTATACTCCACCTCTCTAAGCTGATTATAGCACAAATTGCGATAACAGTCAATAAAATATTTAATTATAACAGTATCTCATTTTGATTGTCAACATATTTTATTTTATTTTTGCTATAATTCATCACTTTGTCAATTATTTGTTAGTATTATGGCACTGGGCAGTTAAATTATGCATCTAATTGGAAAGTTGGCAACTCATCATTCACTCTTCTGTCAAATATGGCATACCCGTTCTCAAAAAACCTCGTGTTTCAATGCCACCCAAACCCTTTTCACCAGTAAGTGTATTTCTTAGCACATCTGAAACAGTGACTTTATCCATAAAAGATGTATAAGCAAGCTTAGCAGTAATATAAACTGGATCTAGTGCGTGAATATTGACCCTTGTAGGTGAACTAGCAAAATTTGCACCTGCCCTAATAATCGATTGAAAATGCGATTGGCAAGCACCTGCAAAAATGACTAGTTGATCTAAATTCGATTCAACACGACGCGCTTCACGAACTGCTTCAACGAAATACTTTGAGTGGCGATATGCTTTTAAGTCCTTTTTATCACCTCTTTTTTCTGAATAGGCATCATGTCCAGTAATCACTAACAGATCAGGTTGAATCCTTTTAATTAAGCCAGCTATTTCAGCTGGCATATCTGTCTCTAAAATGTGGAGACCATGAACTTGCAGACCAATCCGTTTATATAAATCAATGCATTTCTTTAAATAATGGCGATCTCCGTCTAAATGGAGAACACGAGCGGGGAGTTGAAAGTAGTTTTCCTTCTGATAGCCTTCAGAAGCTTCGTAGTTACGTTTTTCCTTCATCAACTGATAATCCTGTCTAAATAGCCGAAATGAGTAATCGACCTGTTCTTTCTCGTTTTCCAGATACGTTTCAATTTCTCGATCTGACACCTTCGTTAAATCTGCTAGAGGTGCATCCGCTTCTAAACGTAGATCTTCACCATGGAGAACTGCTGTCTCTCCCTCAATCGAGCCAATTCGAAAAATAATATCGTGCTTATGTGATTGCCTCGTAACAAGATCACCAACAATAAAGTCCATCTCCAACGCCTCCTTCCCATCTAACCATAACTTATGAAAGCCAGCGATAGTGTGTGACTAACCCAGTTTAATAAAGCATTTAAAAAACGAGTGAGCTCCTTTACTAAGAGTCACCCGTTTTGATTATATTTAATTTAACTAAAAGTATTTGCTAATTGTGCGAACTCCTCAATCGATAATGTTTCCGCTCTGCGATCACCACTTATTTCAGCTCGCGCCAATTTTTCCTCAACCATTTCTTTATCATATTTTCCTTTAAAAAAACTTACCAAATTATTTCTTAACGTCTTCCGTCTTTGGGCAAAACTTGCCCTGACAAGATTAAAGAAAAATGGTTCATCTGCCACATGAACAGGCGGCTCTTTACGGAACGTTAAGTGCAAAACAGCTGATTCAACATTAGGTTGGGGCATAAATGCTGTTTTTGGCACATTAAACGTATGTAACGCCTCTGTATAATACTGAATCGCAATTGAAAGCGAACCATAACTTTTACTATTCGGCTCTGCTGCCATCCGCTCTGCAACTTCCTTTTGAATCATGACAGTAATACTTTCTAGTGGTAAGCCTGCCATCAATAACTCCATAATAATCGGCGTCGTGACGTAATACGGCAAATTAGCAACGAGCTTAATCGGTTGATCAGATTGAAAATGTTGTTTTATAACTGAGTGAATGTCAGCTTTTAAAACATCCTCAAACACAATCGAAACATTATCATAATCAGCTAACGTTTCCTCTAAAATTGGCTCAAGACGCTGGTCAATTTCAAATGCAACAACATGATCAGCACCAAGAGCAAGCTGTTCAGTTAATGCTCCCATACCCGGGCCAATTTCAATAACACCGACTTCTTTTGTTACACCAGCAACCTTCAAGATATTATTTAAAATATTGACATCAATAATAAAATTTTGTCCTAAACTTTTTTTAAATGAAAAACCAAACTTATCTAAATAAGCTTTCGTCTGTGTTGGTGTTGCAATTGCCTTTTCTCTACTCATCGCTTTCCTCCTGAAAAATAATCTCCATTTCTAATTTCAGTTGTTCAGGTGTAATTCGAAACATTTGCAATCGCTTCAACAACTGCTTTCCATTTGCATGACCAATGCGTAAGCGATCAGTTAACTTTTCCCGCCTCGTTCTTGCCTGTGCTCCACCAATTAAACCAAAATCGATTAAATCATCTCGACTGATTAAGCTTTGCTCCGTCATTGCAAGTTGATAGACCTTAGCTAAAGCTGCTTCAATTGCCGCTTTACTTGCATGCTCAATCCCGATTCCTTTGTTGTGCTTAGCACGAGCTTCATCTTTAGCTAAAAAGGCATGTTTACACCCTGGAACTGCTTGATCAATAATGTGACGAATTCTCTGACCTGGATAATCTGGGTCAGTAAAAATAATCACACCACGCTTATCCTGAGCATGCTGAATCTGATCAAGTACTTTTTGATCAATCGCAGAACCATTTGTCTCAATCGTATCTAAATCAAAAAATTGTTTGAGTTTTGCTGTATCATCTTTTCCCTCAACAACAATAACCTCTTTTATTCGCATGTTTTAAACTCCTGACAATAATTAAACTTCTACTGTATTATAAGCCTCTATTTTTAATAAACGCAAGTATCCATGACAATAAGAAGACCCTTGTTAATAGAATCATTAACAAGGGTTCGTATTTTAATCTAAAATGGTTACTTTCACAGATCGTTTTCCCCAATTATATGCATCGGATTTCGTTGGAACGTGGACATCAATTTTTTTCCCTTTAATCGAACCACCAGTGTCACCTGCTACAGCTTCACCATAGCCCTCGACATAGACACGTGTTCCTAATGGGATTAAGCTTGGATCAACCGCAATCACCTTCATATGAGGATTGTCTTTCAAGTTAATTCCAGTTGCCGTCACACCACTACAACCAGAACATCCAGCTGTATAAGCAGTTGAAGACATCGTGAATGATTTTGAACCCCCACTTGAACTGCCACCACGAGATACGACTTTAGCAATCTCCTTCGTACCAACTGCAACAACACGTTGTTCACTTTCTTTTTTCACTTCTTCACTGATCAATTCACGAGAAACTTCTTCTCCGTTTTCAAGTGTCACTTTAAACTTCTTCTCAACCAATCCTGCTGAACCAGCTGAAACAACTGTCTCTTTTCCCTTTTCAATCGATGAATCATTTCTTCGTACTGTCGAAAAGTCAATTGTCTCTTCAACAACGTCTGTTACCTCTTCAACTCTCGTAATCGTCACGACCATGTCTGCTTCTAATGCGACGTCTTCCTTTGGCTCAAGGCGGTCAAGTTCAGTTAACTCGATCGATTGAGCTGCTAATAAATCTGCTACGGTTTTTTCCGTCGTCCAAAGCGACTCTTCCTCTGCTCTGTCATTAATTGTCACTTCGACAGCTCGATCTAAAACAATTGCTAATTCCTCTACAATTGCTTGATTAAGTGCCAGATTTAATTGATCGTGCTCACTTACAGTTAAATCAATTGCTGCAAAAAAGTCTTTAACCGTATCTTCAGTTGTATAATGAACTTCATCTACTCCATCAATCGTTAAAACAACTGCTTTTGCTTCTTTGAAACTTAAATTCATGCCAGATTCTATTTCTACGTCAAGTTGATGTGATAATTGATCATGTGGACTCACTTCAATCCCTTGCTCTGTTAAAAACTCACCAACAGTGTCTTCTCGGGTAATGAATGTTTCCGTTACATCATTATGAGTAAATTCAATTTCAGCCTTCGTTACTTCTAAATAGGTAATATAACTAACAACTATAATAGTCAAGACGCTCATGAATGAAATAAAAATTTTGTTTTTCAATACTGGCAATAGCTTAGATCCTAAGTTCATGCTATTTTGCCTCCTTTTTGTTATGCGCCAGTATTATATAAACATTTAAAAAGGTTGTCAAATCACTGTTTTTTAAATTGTTACAAAGAAAACCCTTGATTTATCAAGGGTTTTGAAACGTAAACCTCACTTATTTCACTCATATTAAGTAAAGGTTACAAATTCGGATTTCCGTCACATCTACGTAATAAATCCTTTATTTAGGTGGACTTCCAGTTTATCTTGCTCATTATATTTTGAATAGCTGTTCAGCATTTTGTGTTGTTATCCGAGCGACCTCTTCAACCGTCATCCCCCGTAAGCAGGCAATTTCTTCTGCCACTAATTTGACATATGCCGGCTCATTTCTCTTGCCTCGGTTAGGATGTGGCGCCAAGTAAGGGCTATCTGTTTCGATTAACATTTTATCTAAAGGTACAACTTGCGCACTTTTTTTAACATCAATTGCATTTTTAAATGTGAGTACACCACTAAAAGAAATATGCATGCCTAAAGCTAAAAAACGGGCTTGCCATTCGGGTGTTAAGTTGAAGCTATGCATAATCCCACCGATATCCTCAATATGTTCTTCTTTTAAAACTTGATAAACATCTTCTGTACTATCACGGTTGTGAATGACGATCGGGATATTCAATTGTTTAGCTACCCGAATCTGTCTTCTAAACACGTCTATTTGAATTTCTTTAGGATCTTCCATCCAATGATAGTCTAAACCCATTTCTCCCATTGCAACGACATCTTTTGATTGAATCAGTTGAATCAATTTTTCTTCAACTTGGTCTGAATAACTGCCCGCTTCAGTCGGATGCCAACCAATAATCGGATAAATATTTGAGTGGTTTTCAGCTAATTCAAGTGCCTTTTCAATCGTCTCATGGTCAAAACCAACAACTGCAATTTTTGAAACTCCTTGATCAAGTGCTCGTTTAATGACCGCTTCCTCATCCTCAGCAAATTGTTTAACATTTAAATGTGCATGTGTATCGAAAAACATCTTGACTGCCCCCTCAAAATAATTGTAACGCTCGATAAACTCATTCGTTACTCAATATACTAGCACCGATTTTCCAAAAATAAAACTCCTACACCTTTGCTTTGTGTAGAAGCTTTATTTTTGGTTTATTCGTATGATGGATTATCCTACGATTGATCCATTTGGCATGTTCTGTGGTGCGTCTAATAGTTCAAGCTTCCCTGATTCATCTTCAGCAGATAAGATCATCCCTTGACTGATTTCACCGCGCATTTTTCTTGGCTTCAAGTTTGCAACGATCACAACTTTCTTCCCGATTAATTGCGCCGGTTCTGGGTAGTATTCTGCCACCCCTGAAAGAATTTGACGGTGACCGCCTTTATCTCCAGCATCGAGACGGAACTTCAGTAATTTATCCGCATTCTCAACTCGGGTACAATCGATCACTTCAGCTACTTTTAATTCAACTTGATCAAACTGCTCAAATGCGATTTCTGCTTCTTTAACAGAGCTTAAGTCTGTCGTTTCAGGATCCCACGCTGTATCTTCCTCATCGTCAGTAGGTGCTGTCATCGATTCTTGGATGACGGCTGTTTCTTCTTTGACATCTAGTCTTGGGAAAATTGGTTCGCCTTTTTTAACAACCTTTTTACCGGCTGGGAATTGACCATACGCTAACTTTTCCCAAGTTAAATCTGTTTCTAAATCCAATCCGAGTTGTTCGGCAATCTTAACTGGTGTTTCAACGAAGAATGGACGCAGTAATGTAGCTACAATCCGTAAACTTTCAACTAAGTGAGCAAGAACATTAGCTAATTCTGCTGTTTTTTGCTCACGAGCAAGTACCCACGGAGCAGTCTCATCAATATATTTATTCGTCCGTGAAATAAGCGTCCAAATATTTTGCAAAGTAACATTAAATTGCAGTTGATCTAAGGCCTCTCCATAATTAGTAATAACCTCACCTGCAACTTGCTCCAGTTCTTGGTCGAATTGACTTTTCTCCTCTGCCAAGGTTGGGATCTCGCCATCAAAATATTGATTAATCATTGCGACTGTTCGATTTAAGAGATTACCTAAATCATTAGCTAAATCCGAATTTGTCCGCACGACATAGTCTTCAGGTGTAAAAATACCATCAGAACCAAATGGGATCTCTCGCATTAAGTAATAACGTAGACTATCAAGGCCATAACGATCGACTAGAAAGTCAGGATAAACAACATTTCCCTTTGACTTAGACATTTTTCCATCTCGCATTAACAACCAACCGTGGCCAAATACTTGTTTAGGTAATGGCAAGTCTAATGCCATTAGTAAAATCGGCCAATAGATCGTATGGAATCGAACAATCTCTTTACCAACCATATGCACATTCGCAGGCCAGAACTTTTGGAATAATTCAGGTTGATTTTCGAATCCACCTAAATCCGGGTCATAGCCTAATGCCGTAATATAATTTGTTAATGCATCAATCCAAACATAAACAACATGCTTTGGATCAGAAGAAACCTGAACACCCCAATCAAAGGTCGTACGTGATACGGCAAGATCCTCTAATCCTGGTTTAATAAAGTTATTAATCATTTCATTTTTACGTGATTCTGGCTGGATAAAGTCTGAATGCTCTTCGTAGTAAGCTAATAAGCGATCGGCATATTTGCTCATGCGGAAGAAGTATGATTCTTCACTCACCCATTCAACATCGTGACCACTCGGTGCCTTTCCACCTATCACTTTTCCTGACTCATCACGATAAACTTCTGCTAATTGTGATTCTGTGAAAAATTCCTCATCAGAGACTGAGTACCAGCCCGCATATTGATCAAGGTAAATATCACCTTGCTTAAGTAATTTCTCGAATATTTTTGCGACCACTTGCTTATGATAATCATCTGTTGTTCGAATAAATTTATCATTTGAAATTTTTAATTTACTCCAAAGCGCTTTTATTTCGGTTGCCTGATGATCAACAAATTCCTGTGGTGTTTTTCCTTCATTTTCGGCTTTTTCTTGAATTTTCAGCCCGTGTTCATCTGTTCCTGTTAAATAAAATACGTCTTTACCTTGGAGTCTGTTATAACGCGCAAGAATATCACAAGCAATTGTTGTATACGCACTACCTATATGGAGTTTTCCACTTGGATAATAAATTGGTGTAGTAATATAAAATGTTTTTTTGTCTGACATGTTTTGTCCTCCTAAACGATCTGATCCAATCACGATAATAACGATGTATTGATTCTTTATATATTGTAACGGTTTTTTGCTTGGTTTACCATCCATAGCTCGATAAATCCTTGGTATTTGCTACAGTTTTACCATGTTACAGTGATTTCATTCCATTAAATATAGGCTACTTAACACAGTAAATTGATCTAAAATAATATTTTTCCTTTATTATAATAAATTTGGCTTTTTATTGTTGACACTTATTGAAATTACTGGTATATTCAATATAGGTGTTGTCGAAATATGCCGAATATAAATTAAAGGGGAGAATAAAATGAAATCAACAGGTATTGTACGTAAGGTTGACGAGCTAGGACGCGTGGTAATTCCAATCGAATTACGCCGTACACTAGGTATTGCTGAGAAGGACGCTTTGGAAATCTATGTAGATGATGAGCGTATCATCTTACAGAAGTATAAACCAAGCATGACTTGCGCAATTACTGGTGACATCTCAGATGATAACCTTTCACTTGCGAATGGTAAGTTAATCTTAAGCCCTGAAGGTGCAAAACAACTGATTGACGAAATCAATCAAACATTGAATAAGTAAGTAAAAAAAGAGGGTCATCGATTGAATTGATCTCATGAACAAATCCAATCGAATGGCCCTCTTTTTTTATCCCTCAATTTTATGATAAATTTGATAAACCGCTCTTTTTTGCAAGCGACGTTCCTGAGCTACTTTTTTGATTGCTTCTTTACTCATCAGTTGCTCAGATTCAATATAGTGCTCAACATGTTCTATTATCGTTAAATCCTTCCACCAATCCTCTTCTGGTTGAGGAGTCGACTGATTGCCTTCGATGACGATACAAAATTCACCTTTGAGCGTGCCTGTTTCTGCCCACCGTAAAGCATCATCAACTGTTCCGCGGACATATTCTTCAAACTTTTTTGTTAATTCACGGGCGATCGCAATTTTCCGATTCCCTAAATGGTCTTTCAGTTCTTGTAATGTTGAGAGTAAACGATAAGGTGACTCATATAAAATAATTGTCCCTGTCTGGAGATTTAGATCTTGCCAAGCTTGACGACGGTCTTTATTTTTTCTCGGTAAAAAACCATAAAAATAAAATTGATCTGTCGGCAAACCTGATCCAACTAGGGCACAGAGTGCTGCATTAGCACCTGGTAAAACAACCACATTTATTTCAGCCTGAATCGCTTGTTGAATCAATGATGTCCCTGGGTCAGAAATGCCAGGCATACCTGCATCACTAACAATAGCAATTTGTTTTCCTGCTTGCAATTCACTTATTAAATAATTCAGTTTAGAGTCATCACTATGCTCATGATAACTTGTTAGTGGACAATGAATCTCATAGTGTGCTAGCAATTTTTTTGTGTTTCGCGTATCTTCCGCTCCAATTAAATCCACTGTTTTTAATAGATTTAACGCTCTGATCGTTAAATCTTCTAAATTTCCGATCGGCGTTGGAACGACGTATAATGTGCCAGCTTGATCTTGGTTAAGAAAGCTCTTCTGTGATTTCAATCTGCTCACCTATCTTTTGTTGTTGAATAATTTCCAACTTTTTTTCTCGAGGTAGCCTTTTAATCTTGTACTCGACTCGCATGGCTTCTTCTTTTGTCTCAAACACTTCATGGTAGCATAATTTGAACGGGCCTCTACCACGTGTATATTTAGCCCCTTTACCTAACTTATGCATCTTAAGCCGATTGGCTAAATTATTTGTGTAACCTGTATACAACGAGCCATCCTTACATTCGATGATATAAACACAATGTTCAATAGACAAGTTGCTGCAACTCATTTGTATAGCTCCCATCTTGATCAAAGATATGTAATGGTGGTAATAGTTTCAAATCGGGTTTGCCATCGCGAATTGCTTCAATTAATAAAATATTCGCCTCCTTACCAGCTTTCGGATAAACGAACTGAATCCGCTTAGGTTCAAGTTTATATTGCCTCATCAAGTTAATGATATCAACAAGTCGGCCTGGACGATGGACCATTGCAACTTTACCACCGGGTTTTGCTAATCGGCTTGATACATCGATGACCTGTTCAAGAGTAACGAGCATTTCATGTCTCGCAATCGTCAGATGATCATTTTTATTAAACTGTTTTTCACTTGTCGTCTTAAAGTAGGGTGGATTAACCGTAACAAGATCGAACTTATCATTGCCAAAAATACAAGGCATATGATTAATGTCGTCATGAATCAACTGGATTTGTTCCTGCTTTTGATTGTGCTTGACACTCCTAGATGCCATATCAAAGAGACGCTCTTGAATCTCAACACCGACTATTGGAACTTGCGTGTTTTTACTGATCAGTAATGGGATCACACCATTACCTGTACATAAATCAATAATCTTTCCTCTCGTTAACGGAATGGATGCAAAACTAGCTAATAAGACCGCATCAATTGAATAAGAGAAGACTGTTGGACTTTGGATAATTTGCATCGACTGATCCATAAATAAATAATCGAGTCGCTCATCGCCAACTAAAGCAACCATAACTTACCTCCACATATCGTCATTAATAGATAAGAAAAAGACTAAACTTTTGAGGAAAAACCGACTCTGCATTACGTATGCATTACATACGAATTGGCCCGTTACTCTACACCCCAAAATCCAGTCTTTATCTCATGTTAACTTATTTTTAATTTAAACAAAGTATAAATTTCTAATTATCTTTTTATATTTTCTTAAATGCTCGTAAAGCCTTATTCTATGTGCTTTCGAGTATTTTTACTGTAGGAAGATACTTCACGTTTCTTTGCATATTTCCTCA
>DUPD01000009.1 GCA_012838505.1 Bacilli bacterium
AAGCCGATTTCTAACGAATAAGGGCTAATCGTCAGAGATCAACCTCTGAATCAAGCCGATTTCTAACGAATAAGGGCTAATCGTCAGAGATCAACCTCTGAATCAAGCCGATTTCTAACGAATAAGGGCTAATCGTCAGGTATTTCACTTAAAATACCCTTGATACCCAATGAATAGCGACAAGTTGTTAGATATTACTCATCAAGGTTCTTAGACTACTGACAAGCAAAAAGTTATCCACAAACAACTGATTTTATAATTTCTTGAGCAAAAAAAGAACTGCCCTACACTAACGGACAGTCCCCATTTGTTCTATTATTTTCTCGACTTTACTTCAATCTCTTCAGCAACCATTGCTTTAAAATCTGCCAAGCTTAATGTTTCAGATTTTTTCTTACCATAACGACGAACGTTGACCGCGCCAGCTTCGACTTCATTATCACCAACGACTAACGCAAATGGTAATTTTTCAGTTTGAGCTTCACGAATCTTGTAGCCCATTTTCTCTTCACGTAAATCAACTTCGACACGCATCCCCGCCATCCGTAACTCATCTTCAAGTTTTTTCGCATAGTCAGCGTGAGCATCATTAGAGACTGGAATAATTCGTGCTTGGATCGGTGCTAACCACGTTGGGAAAGCACCTTTGTACTCTTCAATTAAAAAGGCAACAAAGCGCTCCATCGTTCCAACAATTCCACGGTGAATGACAACAGGACGGTGCTCCTGACCATCTTCACCCACATAAGAAAGGTCAAAACGTTCTGCAGCCTGATAATCAAGTTGAACAGTTGATAATGTTTCATCTTTGCCTAACGCAGTTTTAACTTGAACATCAAGTTTTGGACCATAGAAAGCCGCTTCACCGACAGCTTCAACATACTCCAAGTTCATTTCTTCCATTGTTTCTTTTAGAGTAGCTTCTGCCATTTCCCACATCTCATCATTATCGATATACTTCTCTTTATCTTCAGGATCACGGTATGATAAACGGAAATAGAAATCCTCAATCCCAAAATCACGGTAAACATTTTGCACCAGCTCAACAACTCGAATAAACTCTTCTTTCAATTGATCTGGTCGGGCAAAAATATGGGCATCGTTAAGTGTCATCGCCCGGACACGTTGCAGACCAGCTAAAGCACCTGACATTTCGTGACGGTGCATTGTACCAAGTTCAGCAATCCGAACTGGCAAATGACGATAGCTATACAATTGATTTTTGTAAACCATCATATGGTGTGGACAGTTCATCGGCCGAA
This sequence comes from Bacilli bacterium, assembly GCA_012838505.1. GTDB lineage: Bacteria > Bacillota > Bacilli > Bacillales > Amphibacillaceae > Amphibacillus. The sequence continues at coordinate 1,263 of DUPD01000009.1, forward strand.
GCACTAAGTCTTCGTTATCCATTTCTAATGTCGGGAACATATCATCCTTGTAATGATCCCAGTGCCCACTTGTTTTGTACAATTCAACACTACCTAAAACAGGTGTATACACATGATCGTAGCCTAATTTTTCTTCAATATCAACGATGTAGCGTTCGATAATCCGACGAATTGTTGCCCCTTTTGGTAACCAGATCGGTAATCCTTGACCCACTTTTTGTGAAACTGTAAATAGACCGAGCTCTTTACCTAGTTTTCGGTGATCACGCTCTTTTGCTTCCTCACGCATACGGAGATATTCATCTAACTCAGACTGCTTGTTAAAAGCTGTTCCATAAATGCGCTGAAGCATCTGATTGTTGCTATCTCCACGCCAATAAGCACCAGAAATACTCAACAATTTAAACACTTTAATTTTACTTGTTGTTGGTAAGTGAACCCCACGACAAAGGTCAAAAAATTCACCTTGCTCATAGATTGTGACAGTTTCATCTTCAGGAATTGCTTCAAGCAACTCAAGCTTCAACTCATCACCAATATCATGATAGACCTTCTCTGCTTCAGCACGACTCACTTCCACGCGTCTAATTTCTAGGTTCTCATCAATAATACGCTGCATCTCTTTTTCGATTTTTGGCAAATCCTCAGGTGTTAACGAATGATCCATATCGATATCATAATAGAAACCATCTTCAATTGTTGGGCCAACACCTAATTTAACATTGTAACCAAATAAACGTTTAATCGCTTGCGCCAACACGTGAGCTGTTGTATGACGCATAATCTCTAAGCCTTCTGGTTGTTTGTTTGTGATAATGGCAATTTCCCCATCACCTGGTAAAGGCGTTCTCAAATCAAAAGCTACCTGATCTAATGTCACCGCAACAGCTTGCTTTCTTAAACCTGGTGAAATAGATTGTGCAATATCTTCTCCCGTTGTCCCCTGTGGAAATGCCTTCTTCGCCCCATCAGGGAATGTAATCATGATTTGTTTTTCCATTCTGAATCTGCTCCTTTTTTTAAAAAATTAACCCAATAAAAAAATGCCTATCTCTCTGCGTAAATCGCAAAGGGACAAGCATTAGCTCGTGGTTCCACCCTCGTTCCCAAATAATCTGAATCCAGACCATTTGGCTCCTGGGCTCTGTAACGTAGAGTGACGCCATTTTCTACTAAAAGTTTCAAAAATGGGGTTCCAAGGTGGTAATGATTAATTGAATGAACAGGAAGATTTCAGCTAAACTTCCCTCTCTTTTGAACATCAGACGAATCATCGTGTCCTTATCATAACTTTTTGATATCGAATTATGCTTAGTATTATAAAGCTTTCAACCTCAAAAAGCAAGCCGGATTTCAATTATTTATTTTCAAAAGGAAAAATATTATTACGAATAATCACGAGTCGCTCATCAAAAATATTTTGCAATGACATAATAATTGGATCCGCTTCATCATCAGAATAGATTAAAATCTGTCTCGGATTAAGTGCTAGAAACGGACTAATCTTCTGTTCGTTTTGAGCAAATTGGTAAATATGAATCGGTGTTTCCATGATAATATCATTTAATTCATCTAATGTATAACGGTGACCATTCTCATGAAAAATCTGAACATCATCTTTTCTCCACTTAACAAAACAGAGTGGCCCCCTATCTCTCGTCTTCACATAATCTCTTAATGATTGTAAAAAAACTTGATAGCGTTCCTCTTGTTTTTTTTCGTCAATTGCCCGTGCTGTCACTTCTTCTAATAACCAACCAGCCTGTTCAAAGAAAACATGCTTTTGTTTGTCGTAGTGAATGAACGTTTGTTCAGATTCCAGACTAAAATACTGCTTCATCGTTAGCCTTAAATCAGATAAAAAGGCAACATCGTCAAACTGATCGGTTAACAACATTTGAGCAGCATAAGCTAAAATTGCATTCATTTCATCAAAATCATAATAAAAATACCGATTGATTAAAATTTCGATCAGCTTTGGCTTTAGATCAACTGCATAAAACATCTGCATGAACAACTGACTTATCTTTTCTAGTTCTTGATCGAGAATTTCAAGTTCGTGATCACTTAACACTCGCCACATTAGCTGTTCTTCTCTCAACTTGTCTTTAAACATTGTAATGTCAAGCTCATGATCAAATTTAATTTTCACCATTTAATCACATCCATCTCTTCAGACACTGTTATATTGTATGGATGACTTTTTGAAAAAATGATTAATTATCAGCGCATAATAAAATAGATGAGGCTAACACCTTAGTTAACCGCATCTATTTGATCAAAAAGTTTAAAATTATCTATGACTTCTACCATTGATTTCTACAGGTTCGCTTAATTGCTGAATTCGTTCAATGATTCGTCCGGCTTTTAATTGCTCAATCTCGCCTCTCGTTGTTGTCGAGAGGTGCTTTTCCAACTGATCGAGCGAATAATTGGAGCTGAAAAACGTTGGCAAACCCTCCATCATTCGATACTGCAAAATTGAACCAAGTACTTCATCCCTAAACCAAGCTGAAATTGACTCCGCGCCAATATCATCAAGCATTAACACAGGTATCTTTTTGAATTGATCGATTTTCTCACCAATCGAATCATCTTTAATTGATGATTTAATTTCTCGAACAAACTCTGGCATATAAATTAACATTGATGAAATTTTACGATCAGCCAATTCATTCGCTACCGCACCGAGAAAGTACGTCTTACCGACACCAAATGGTCCGTGAAAATAAAGCCCTTTTTTCGGTAGTTTATCGTCAATCTGGGTTAAAAATTGTGAAATCGCAACAATTCCTTGATGCCTTCCCGGATCATCACCATGAATATCAGCAATTGAAGCATGTAAAATTTCTTTCGGCATATATAAACTTTTAATTAAAGTTGCACGCTCTTGCTGTGCCTCTTTAATGATTGTGTATTTACACTTTTCATAACTGACGTGAATATTCGTACCAATGACTTCGATTTTCGGTTTGTAGCCAGGCAAAATGTTATTTGAACAGCCCCCATCTGGACAATTATTGCAATCTTTATTTTGCGACTGATATTCATATAACTTAATTAACTGTCGATCAATCGCCGTATTATCCAACTGTGGGTGTTCACGTAATAGTTGCTTAATATCCGGATCATTCATAATGTCTGTTCGCATTTGCTGGTAAACATCTTGAAACGATGCTTTATCTTTCATCCATTTTTTTAATGATGTTTGAATCGATTCCATTGTTCATTCACCTCTACTCAGTTCTTTTTATTTTTAAATGCTTGTAAAATTTGATCGATCTCTGGATTCGGCTCACTCGTTTGTGCTTGTTTTGGCGCTTGTTTCTTCCGATTCTTAAACCAATCAGGGACAATTTCCTGACTTTTTCGCGGTCGATTATAGTTCGACTGTTTTTTCTGATCCCACTGTTGATATTTATTATTTTCTGATTTAGCCAACGTCATCGCTTGATGAACTGTTTTGACATTTTTCCGCGACCAATGGCTTGCAATTTTCTCTAAATAAGAACGCGTCAACTTCATATCTGTTTTAAGCATAACATAATGAATCAACACATTCATTACTCCAGGTTGAAGCCCTTGTGCATCCATAATATTAGCAATCATTTTCAAGTCTTGTTGAGATGCTTGTCGCCCACTCGACAAATCCTCCAATAACTCTTTTGGACTAATCGTCTCCATCCGTTCTACAAATTGCTCTCTTTTTGATTTGTTCGTCTGGTCTGTTGGCTTTATTTTCTCTCGTTGATTAACAATTTTCACTTGTTGTTCTGGCAATGTTTCTACCAAGTCCAAGCAAGCCGCTTTAAACTCTTCCCGACTTAACTGATGATCACTCGTAACCGCCCATTGAATCGCCTTATCCAACTGTGTCGTCGTCAATTGGTAGAGACCAGCCATCTGTTCAATTAACAGTGCATTGTCACTAGAAAGAATCTTTTTCGCCGGTAACATTCGATCATTCAAACTTTGCTCAAGCCACTTCCAGTCAATATCAGCACCTTGCATCACCGGCACAGCTTTCGGCTCATCACCCTGCTCAGCGACTGGAACCAACGACTGCGTTGCCCCATTGTACTGAAACACATCAGAAAAGCGAGCCGTCACATTTTCCCCTAGCTGATTCTGATCTTGACCCTCAAAAACCAAACTAACTGATTCCTGAATCAATTGATATTTCTGACGCCCAATTTGATGAAGCAACATCTGATTCAACAGATCATTTTTTAAAAATTGCTTAGCCGTAAGTGGCTCGTTCAATTGATAATGATAGACCGAACCACTTTCGAGATCTCTTTGATATGTATTAATAAGTCCAATTGCCTCACAACTTAATCGTGCCTGATAAATTGCGTTCAATGGTAAATTTAAAATTTGCATTAAATGATGGTGACTATGTTTTTGACTCGGCTGAAAAAGGTGGTACAACGTTAAATAAAATGCTGTCGCATCCACACCAATTATTGGTTGATAGAGTTGATAGAGTGATTGATAGTGGTCTTCAGTAAATGAACGATGTTTAGTAATCGTGAAATGATCTGCAGGTAGAATTTTCCCAATTGATTGGTGCATATTATGCCTCCTTTTTATTTTGTGCCTCTATTATAGCACAAAGAAAAAAGAGCCTACACGGCTCATTTTTCTTTTTTATCGGTATAACTCATAATTTCTTTTAGTTCGTCTAAAAAGACGTTAATATCTTTGAACTGACGATAAACCGAGGCAAAGCGAACGTAAGCAACTTCATCGATTTGAGCTAAATGATCCATCACTAACTCACCGACATCTTTACTTTCTACTTCTGCAGAACCTCTACTTCTTAATTCCCGTTCAACATCAATCGCTAGTTGCTTTAGTTGTTCATGTGAGACTGATCGTTTTTCACACGCCTTGATTAGACCACGAATCAGTTTCTCCCGACTAAAAGCTTCACGTACACCTTCTTTTTTAACGACAATTAACGGCATTTCTTCAATTCGTTCAAATGTCGTAAAACGGTAACTACATTCTTCACATTCACGTCGTCTTCTAATCGCGTCTCCTTCTTCGATCGGTCGTGAATCTAAGACACGAGTATTTTTATTTTGACAGCTTGGACACCGCATCTTTTTTCATTCCCATCTTTGGATTAATAGACTTGTTCTTGTTGATCTAAAAGTGGAATTTCCTTTTCTAGATCTCGGTAAAATTTAGGGATTAAGTTATGGCTAAATCCTAAGTCAAAAATACCGCCCTCAGTCGTAATTGAAAAGTCAATTGCCGTTCGATACGGTTTAACCATAATAATTGTTACAATTACAAAAGCACGGCGCTTGCCTTTATAATTGATACTAATTTCCCCATGTTTTTGAGACTCAGAATTGATCTCACAATTTTGTTGTTGTCTAAAGTAATAAAGAACTTTGTCAAATGCTTTATCTTTCGTTGTTTTAAAATATTTAGTTTTTAGATTTTTATCCCAATGATTATCACGAGATTCAGAATGATTATTAAAGTATTTGTTAAATGTTTCCTTAAACCCCATCAATGACACCCCATTAATATAATTTAAATTACCTATCGCCGTATATAAACATAATAGACTATCATTAATTATAACACTATTGTTTCATAATTACGATTAATTTGGTAAAACCAATTAGATCGAAAGCAGAATTTCCAATAGTTGTTGAAATTGAGTTTCTGTCTGTTGTTTTGAACCATTATTATCAATGATATAATCTGCTCGTTGCTTTTTTTCATCGATTGATATTTGTGTGTCAATCCGTTGTTGTGCTTCTCGCTCAGACAATTGATCACGTACCATTAAGCGAGCAAGTTGGTTTTCAACAGTTGAATAGACTACAACAACCCGATCAACGAGATGGACTAAATCCAGCTCATATAAAAGTGGAATATCGAGCACAATTAAAGGGTGCCCTGCTTTAATTAACCGATCTCGATCTTTAATCAATTGTTCAATAATAACGGGATGAACAATTTGATTCAGTTGAGCACGTTTTTTTTGATCATTAAAAATCATCTGCCCCAATTTAGCACGATTAATCGATTGATCATGTGCTAAAATCTCATGACCAAAGGCTTGGACAACTTGATCGTATGCACGTTGGCCAGGTTCAATCACCTGACGTGCAATTAAATCAGCATCAACAATCGGAATCTCCTCACGAGCAAAAAGAGCCGCAACGGTACTTTTCCCCGTCGCAATACTACCTGTTAAACCAACAATAGCTCCCATCGAATCACCTACACTATCCTTAATCGTTTTTAACTATCAACTCAGTAATAACCGACTAACTCCAATTAGTATTAACAAAAGGCCAGGAATGTAACGCACCCAACCTTGCAATTCCTTTTTAGCAAACTTACGCCCAATATATAAACCAAGCGCTAGAAAAGCAGTCGTCATGATAAAGATTAACCCCATCGCGATCAAATCAATTCCAACTAAAGACGCACCAAGACCAGCGACACTTGCATCAATTGACAGCGCAATCGCTAACCAAACGACCTCTAAACCGGCTATATCACCCGACTGATCAAGATCAGCAAGGACTGGCTTTTTCAAAATTCGAATCACAATACCTAATCGCTTTAATTCTATATCATACTGCTTTTCAGTCACCGTTTTTTCCTGATCAAATGTGATTAAACTATAGACACCTAAACCAATTAACAAAATCGCACCAATCAGACTAATGACAAATTCATTCATCAGCAAGCTCAGTAACTGACCAGCCATCATCGCTAAACCAAAAGCCAATCCTGAACAAAGTCCAATCAGAACGACCATCGGTTTAGCTAATGTTAATCTTTTCAAGCCGTAACTAAAAGCGACCATAAAGCTATCAATACTAACCGCTATTCCCAAAAAAAATAAGGAGAGTAATTCAACCATCTCCATCCACACCCTCTCAAAGCTCAAAATCTAACTTGAAATAGTATATGGATGAAGAAAAAAAGGTGTGAATTGATTTCGGTTAAGAAATCAGTTGACAGCTTGGACAAATGTGGGTACCACGATTAGAAACTTTAAATTTTTCAATTTCAGATCCACATGTTTTGCATGGTGCCCCTGTTTGTCCATAGACGAACAATTCTTGTTGGAACATCCCGATTTCACCTAAACTATTCGTATAGCTTCTAATCGTAGTTCCTCCTTGTTTAACTGCTTCAGCTAAGGTATCTTTAGCCTCTCTTAAAATCAACTGTCCTTCAGTCTCTGTTAATGATGTTCCCAACCTGAGTGGATGAATTTTGGCTCTGAACAGTGTCTCATCAACATAAATATTTCCAAGACCTGCGATAATCGTTTGATCTAACAAAATATTTTTAATTGCTCGCGAACTTTTCTTGATTTTTGGAAAAATTTCCTCAAATAAGTACTCAGGTTCAAATGGATCAGGTCCTACCTGTGCGAGTGGTAAAGATCGCTCAGCCTCACCCTTGTTGAATAAATGCATCGTACCAAACTTTCGCACATCATGATAGTGCATCGATCGCCCACTTTCAAAATGAAAAATGACATGGGTATGTTTATCCTTCTCTGTATCTGATGAATAAATACCATATTTCCCTTCCATTCGTAAATGGGAGACAAGTGAATAGTCGTCTAATTCAAAAATAAGAAATTTACCTTTTCGGTTAATATCAACAATCGATTGACCTGTAAGTAATTGCTGAAAAATGACCACATCATCTGGTTTCTTAATGATTTTTGACCAATAGACATCAACTGTTGTAATGACCTCATCTTTGACTAATTTTAATAATGTTTGTCTAACGGTTTCTACCTCTGGTAATTCTGGCATAACAATTCCCTTTCTATTTAGCGTCGTACCATGATCCACCTTGTGAAGCGTCGACTTTGAGTGGCACAGCTAATTCAACTGTGTCAATCATCGTCTTTGGTACAAGCTCTAATAATCGATCAACTTCAGCTTTTGGTGCTTCAATGATTAACTCATCATGTACTTGTAGTAACAGACGAGCAGCAAATTTCTCAGATTTCAGTGCGTGATCTAAATCAATCATCGCTTTTTTAATAATATCAGCTGCACTTCCCTGAATCGGTGTATTCATTGCTGTTCGTTCAGCAAAACTTCGCTGATTAAAATTGCGACTCGTAATCTCAGGTAAATAACGACGTCGATTCATCAATGTCGTCACATAGCCATCAAGCTTCGCTTTGTGGACAATATCATCCATATATTGCTTCACACCTGGATAACTCGCAAAGTATTGATCTATAAATGCTTGAGCATCTTTACGCGTAATTTTTAAGTTTTGTGATAATCCATAGTCACTGATGCCGTAGACAATCCCAAAGTTAACAGCCTTTGCCTGTCTACGCATTAAATCATCAACCGCATCAGCATCAATATCAAAGACGTCCATTGCAGTTTGTGTATGAATATCACGATCCTCTTTAAAAGCACTGATCAGTTTTTCGTCATTTGCAATATGCGCTAATACTCGAAGCTCAATTTGTGAATAGTCAAAAGCTAAGATGACCCAATCTTCTTCACTCGGAATAAATGCCTTTCTGATTTTACGCCCTTCTTCTAAACGAATCGGAATGTTTTGCAGGTTCGGCTCAACTGAACTTAATCGACCAGTTTGTGTTAACGCCTGATTAAAACGAGTGTGAATCTTGTTGTCTTCATGAATCACTTTTAGGAGCCCTTCAATATAAGTTGATTGGAGTTTACCTAATTGACGATATAGGAGGATACTTGGGATAATTTCATGTTTATCTTCAAGCTTTTCTAACACATCTGCCGATGTCGAATAACCTGTTTTAGTCTTTTTAATCACAGGTAAATTTAATTTTTCAAATAAAATCACACTTAGCTGTTTTGGTGAATTAATATTGAAGGGCTCACCTGCTAAGTCGTGGATCTCTGCTTCAATTGTTGCTAAGCGTTCCTTCAGTTCAACTTGCATCGCTTCTAATTGTTTTTGATCAACATTAACACCAGTTGACTCCATATCTGCTAAAATTTTCGCCAATGGTAATTCAAGCTCTTTAAATAATTGTTCTTGTTCATTTTCCTGTAGTTTTGCTTCAGCATCGGCTTTTAATTGAAACAATGCTTTCGCTTTTATGACGAGATGATCAGCGAGCTCTAATTGTTCAGGCACCTTTATTTTCGCACCTTTTCCATAAACTTCTTCATCGAATAAAAGGTCATGATAGCCTAATCGATGGCTAATTGCTGGAATGTCATGACTGTTTTCTGCTGGATTAATCAAATACGATGCGAGCAATAAGTCAAAGACAATTCCTTTCACTTCAATATCAAAGCGACGTAAGCTAACCATCACTTTCTTTGAGTCAAAGGTAATTTTTTTCTGTTCAGGATTCTCCAACCATGATTTAAATTGCTCCGATCCTAACCCTACTTCAGTTGGAATAAAGTAGTTTCCATTCGTATTAGCAATCGCAAAGCCGATAATCTCACCAGTATGATAATTGTCTTCTAAAATCTCAACGGTTAAAGCATCTTGACCTGTAAAACTAATTTCATCAATTGATTCTACAATGTTCAAATCAATCTTGCTTAGTTTTTCAGCTTCATCTACCTCATCACTCACTTCATTACTGACAGAACTCAATAATGATTTGAAGCCTAAATCTTTAAATAGTGCCGTTAATTTAGTCGAATCGTAACCGTCATAAGCAACTTGATCAATCTCGATCTCAATTGGTGAGTCTTGATTAATCGTCACTAACTCTTTACTTAAAAATGCCAAATCCTTTTGATTCGTCAAATTTTCATTCAGTTTCTTACCAGATACTTGATCAAGATTTTGATAGACATTTTCAAGTGTTTCAAACTGTTTTAGGAGCTTAATTGCTGTTTTCTCGCCTACGCCTGTAACACCAGGGATATTATCCGAGCTATCTCCCATCAATGCTTTCATATCGATAATTTGTTCGGGTTTAAGTGTCAATTTTTCCTCTAGAGATTCAGGGGTATAGAGATCCATTTCGCTAATCCCTTTTCGAGTAATTTGAACATGAACTTGATCAGATACGAGTTGAAGCATATCTTTATCACCTGTAACGACTCGAACATCAAAATTCAAACGAGCAGCTCGATTGGCTAACGTACCAATAATGTCATCTGCTTCATATTGGTCAAGTTCATAATGCTTAATTGAGCTTGCATCTAAAAGTTCACGCACTAATAAAAATTGTTCTGATAATTCTGGTGGTGTTTTTTGCCGACCACCTTTGTATTCTTTATATGCTTGATGACGGAATGTTGTTTTTCCTGCATCAAAAGCAACCAATACATGTGATGGTTTTTCCTCTTCCAACACTTTCATTAACATTTTTGTAAAACCAAACACCGCATTGGTATAAACGCCTTTATCATTTGATAATAAAGGAAGGGCAAAAAAAGCACGATATAAAATACTATTTCCATCAATTAGAATCAGTTTTTGTTCAGTAGTCATTATTCGTCTCCTCTATTTTCATTGCTACATATATTTTAACACGTTTAGGTCAAAGCACAAATAACGGTTGTCCTTTCGTTCTTTCTTATAGTTCGTCTTTCTCCCATGACTGGTTCTTTGTTCGGCAAATTCCCGCGCATTGGGAATTCAGTTTTTGTCATTAATAACGTATCTTTGTAAGACATCGCACGTGGAAATCTTCTGCACTTTAAACAATACAAGCTAATCGTCAGAGATCATCCTCTACCTAGCTGTGATTTCTTACGAATAAGAGCTAATCGTCGGAGATCATCCTCTACCTAGCTGTGATTTCTTACGAATAAGGGCTAATCGTCGGAGATCATCCTCTACCTAGGTGTGATTTCTTACGAATAAGGGCTAATCGTCGGAGATCATCCTCTACCTAGGTGTGATTTCTTACGAATAAGGGCTAATCGTCGGAG
>DUPD01000010.1 GCA_012838505.1 Bacilli bacterium
ATTAAGAATTAAATAAATGACTGAATTTATCTACTTGTAAAAATCAAAATGTCATAAAAGCACTTCACTTTAACAATTTAATGTGCAAAATCACCGTAAAAAATCAAGTTATGAATAATTCAGGATTTATTTTCTCAGGAACAATTATGGAGAACATTCGCTTTGGTCGTCCAGAAGCTTCGGATGAAGAAGTAATTGAGTCAGCTAAAGTAGTAGGCGCTCATGACTTTATTGAACGATTAGCTAATGGATATGACACGGAAGTAGAGGAAAGAGGAAGTATTCTTTCTGCAGGTGAGAGACAATTGTTATCATTTGCAAGAGCTTTACTAGCTGATCCAAAAATCTTAATTTTAGATGAGGCGACAGCAAGTATTGATACGGAAACAGAAATGAAGATTCAAGCCGCACTTCGTCAACTCTTAAAAGGAAGAACATCAATTATGATCGCGCATCGACTATCAACGATTCGAGAAGCAGATAATATCATTGTTTTAGAAAATGGTCGCATCCTTGAACAAGGTAATCACGATGAATTAGTTGAGAAAAAAGGCGAGTACTATGGTCTTGTTAAGTCACAATTTGATATGTTAGAAGAAAATTAATTAAAACGGTTAAAGTGGGTTTCCATTTTAACCGTTTTTTTGCTTGCTTAACGATAAAGTTTTTGCGAAGATGGAAGTGGGTAATAGAAAATTATAAAAAGAGTCGTACTTATGAGGTGCTGTCAATGAAAAGGGAATTTGCTGTAATTGGTTTAGGGCGTTTTGGAGCTAGTGTTTGTCAAGAACTTAGTGCTGAAGGTATGGATGTTTTGGCGATTGATATTTTAGAAAGCAAAGTAAATGAATTTCGTCACGTTGCTTCACATGCGGTGATTGCAGATTCGACAGATGAAAAAGCGATGAAAGAGTTAGGGATTCGAAATATTGATCATGTAATCGTCGCTATTGGTGAGGATATTCAAGCGAGTATTTTAACTACTTTGATTTTAAAGGAATTAGGTGTGAAAAAGGTGACAGTAAAGGCACAGAGTAATCATCACGAAAAGGTCTTGTTAAAGATTGGTGCAGATCAAGTGATTCACCCTGAAAGAGATATGGGCAGGAAAATTGCCCATAGTATTATTTCGAATAATTTCATTGATCATTTAGAATTATCAAATGATCACAGCATTATTGAGATTAAGGCGAGCAAAAAGATGATTGGTCGTACGCTTGTTGATTTGGATATTCGGGCGGTTTACGGGTGTAACGTTGTTGCGATTAAATCAAATGCAACAAATAAGATGAATATTTCTCCTCTTGCAACTGATAAAATTGGTCCTGATGATATTTTAATTATTATTGGCGCAGATACTGATATATCAAAATTTGAAAAAAATCTTGTTATTGATGATTGATTTGAATAATAAAAAAGCCGAGCGGGTGCTCGGCTTTTGTTTATACTTCCATAATAATTGGTAGTACCATTGGTCGACGTTTTGTTTTTTCGAAAAGGAATGGTGCAATTGTGTCAGTGATTTCATTTTTAATTTCTGACCACTGGGTTGTTTTACGCTCCATAATCTTTTCAACGTGTTTTGAGACTAATTTTTGTGCCTCATTGATTAAATCTTCAGATTCACGCATATAGACAAACCCGCGTGAGATAATGTCAGGACCTGCCGCAATTTTAAAGTCTTTCATATTGATACTTACGACAACAATGACTAGTCCTTCTTCGGATAGAATACGGCGATCGCGTAAAACGATATTACCAATGTCGCCAATACCACTACCATCAACATAAACTGTTCCAGCAGGGATTTTTCCAGCAACTTCAGCATGATCTTTTGTTAACGCAAGGACATCACCATTATCCATAATGAAGTTATTCTCTGGCTTAACGTCACAAGCTATTGCTAATTTTGTATGTTCTTTTAACATTCGATATTCTCCATGGATCGGTATGAAGAACTTCGGACGTAAGAGACGAAGCATTAATTTTTGCTCTTCTTGGCTTCCATGACCAGACGTATGAATATTATTCAATGGACCATGAATAACATTAGCACCAGCGCGTGACAATGAGTCAATCATTCGACTCACACTTACTGTATTGCCTGGAATCGGAGATGAAGAAAAGACAACTGTATCATCAGGGATAATTTGAATTTGTCGGTGTGTTCCATTAGCGATTCTAGAAAGAGCGGCCATTGGTTCACCCTGAGAGCCAGTACAAAGGATCGTTACTTCATTAGCAGGTAAACGATTAATTTCACGACCATCAATGAAGGTATCGTCTGGAGCAGTAATATAACCGAGTTCACGACCAATTGTGATGGCACCTTCCATACTACGGCCAAAAACTGCAACTTTACGGTTGTGTTTCACCGCACTTTCAACCATTTGTTGCAATCTGTGAATGTTTGAAGCAAAAGTTGCAAAAATTAATCGACCATCAACGCGATTGTATATTTCATCAATATTCTCACCTACGACACTTTCAGACATAGTAAAGCCAGGGACTTCACTATTCGTACTATCTGAAAGTAAGCAGAGCACCCCTTCATTACCTATTTCAGCCATTTTTGCTAAGTTGGCAGGTTCTCCAACTGGAGTAAAGTCAAACTTAAAGTCTCCAGTATGAACGATATTGCCGGGTGGTGTTTTGACCACAATACCGTATGAATCTGGGATGCTATGTGTTGTTCTAAAAAATGTTACTGATGTTTTTCTAAATTTAATAATATCTTCTTCTTGATACGCATGGAGTTTTGCGTTACGCAATAATCCATGTTCCTCTAGTTTGTTTTTAATTAAGCCGAGCGCTAATTTACCTGCGTAAATTGGAACGTTAATTTCCCTTAAAAGATAAGGAATTCCCCCAATATGATCCTCATGGCCGTGAGTGATAAACAGCCCTTTAATCTTATCTTGATTTTGCACAAGATAAGTATAATCAGGGATCACATAGTCAATACCTAATAATTCATCCTCGGGAAATTTGATCCCTGCATCAATTAAGATTATTTCATCTTGAAATTGAACGCCATAGGTATTCTTACCAATTTCACCTAATCCTCCGATTGCAAATACTGCGGTTTGATCATTTTTTACGAATTTCATATCTTATAAATTCTCCACAATAAAGTTCTCGGATTGTTTTTCGTAAACTAGGTGCTCTTCATTTAGAGGTTGAATGTATTCAATATTAATTTCACGTTCTTTTAGCGCTTTTCGTATTTCACGTTCGTTTTCAGCTTGATAATACATCGTTCTTGTGTTTTCTCTTACAGGTACTTCATTTTTGTTATCTTGATAAAGTATTTTAAAAATCATTTAATCTCTCCTTAAATCTTCCCTTATTACATAGCATAGTTATTCCGTACGAATATTGATTAAAATATTGATGGTGTTACGCGTTCGTGACCCGGTCTCGTTTTAGTAATTTTCTAAGCTTTTCTCGCAACTTTTCTTTTAGCCTTTTTAACATGATTATTCAGTTCCCTTCAAAAACTAAATATAATCCGATCCGATCCTCTTATCTATAGTATAGTATGAAATGGTTACTTTGAAAACCTATATATTAAAATAAGCTAAACTTTAGATGGTGATTTATATTTTTCACCTAAATGAATAAAGATATACATGTACTAAATTGATCTAACTAATCGATAGCCGGGAGGTCACATGGTGTTGCGTTTTCTGGCTGGTTAAATGGATCCTGTTTATCGATATGTTCATAAAACATAATTCCGTTTAGGTGATCGAGTTCATGTTGATAAACAACAGCTGCATAACCTTTTAAACGCAATTTGACCTTTTCTCCAGCCAAATTAGTGGCTGTCATTGTGATTCGAGCATAACGTGGCACATATCCGGGAACCTCTCGATTTACTGACAAACAACCTTCTCCGCTTGAGAGGAATGTTTTTTCAACAGAATGGCTGATAATTTTTGGATTATAGTAACCATCACTGTACACGTTACCATTTAAATCTTCAAAATGAACAGCAAACATTCGTTTAGTTATGCCTAGTTGTGGTGCTGCTAAGCCCACTCCAGCACGTAAATTATATTTTTCAGCAATCGTTTCATCTTGACTATTTTTAATAAATTGCAACATTTGTTTAAGTGTTTGTTCGTCTTCATTGCTTGGCGGCATCCCAACTTCTTCAGCCACTTGCTCTAGGGCTGGGTGTCCTTCAAGAACGATATCTTTCATCGTAATCATATTTGCTAGTCACTCCTTAGTTAATCCATGCTGTCGCTATATTTTTTTCTTCATCGTCGAATTGTCGAATTACTGTAGAATAGTTTAACATAAAAAAATCAAAAGGGCATAATTTTAAAATGTGAGTGATTATTTGTATATAATTCTTTAGCTTGGGCTTTTAATTGTGTTATACTGATTTAGAATATATTATTGTAGTAATAAGCAACATATGAATGGAGGCAAGAAAGTGCGTTATAAATCAATTATATTATTACTTTTGAGTGCTTTCTTATTGGTAGCTTGTTCAGGCGAATCAACTGAAGAACTTATGTATCAACATATGGAAGAATCGGTAAAGTTAGAGAGTGAATTTGTCGCGCAACAACAACCATTAAGTGAATTAGAGCAAACAGAACAGGGGCTTTATCAAGAAATAAGTGAATTAAGTGCTGATGAATTTGATCAAATAAATGAGTTAGCTAAAGCGGCAATTGAATCAATCGAACAAAGAAGAGTTCATATTGAGGCAGAGCTGTCTAGTATTGAAGCTTCTAAAACTGAATTTGATCAAGTTAAATCATTGATTGAAGATCTAGAAGATGATGATTTAAAGGTAGTAGCGGTTGAGATGGTCGATGTAATGGAAGAAAGATATCAAGCATACTTGACATTACATGAAGCTTATCAGATATCACTAGATTATGATATTGAACTATATGAATTACTTCAAAAAGAGGACTTAGAAGAGCCAGAATTCACTGCGCAAATCGAGAAAGTAAATACTCAATACCAAGAAATTATTGATACTAATATTGCTTTTAACGAAGCAACAGAAGCATTTAATACGATTAAAAGAGAGTTTTATGATCTAACTGACTTAAATATTACGTATAAATAATGTTGAGTATAATAAAATTACTCACTATTTTAAAAATATGATCTGGATAGGCAGATCATATTTTTTTGTGTATTATAATAGACGTTAGTGAGTTTGTGATAAAAATAAGTGTTTAGACCTTCATAAAATGGAAGCGCTTAAATTATAGGCGATCGATTAGAGGCTAAAATTAATACATAGGACTATTTTAATGGTACAGTTGTTTTAACATGGTGAAACAGTTCACAAGTTTATACTTTACACACCGAAAAGTTTATTATGTGGTTAAAGTTATCTGAGCAAAGTTATTGACCATTTAAAATTAATAAGATAAACTGTTATCAGTAAGTGAATTGTACTAATCATTTCGTACTTTGTTAGTATAACAGTTTTCTTTCTAAGCAATGAAAAGATTAAAACATTGTGTAAAGGGTAATGTAATGGTAAGTGCAATTTTAGTTTACTAAATCGATGATGATTTAATTTTAAAAAAACAATCTTTTTTAAAAAAGAAAGGGTAGGTGAGTCTTTTGAAACGTACAAATGATGTAATTGAAGAACAATTTCAAACGTTTCAAATTCTGGATGAAGAAGGCAATGTAGTGAATGAAGAAGCAATGCCAGAACTTTCAGATGATGAATTAAAAGAATTAATGACAAGAATGGTTTACACGAGAATATTGGACCAACGTTCAATCGCGTTAAACCGTCAGGGACGCTTAGGTTTCTATGCGCCAACAGCAGGTCAAGAAGCATCACAATTAGGAACACAATTTGCTTTAGAAAAAGAAGATTTTATTTTACCAGGTTACCGTGATGTTCCACAATTAATTTGGCATGGCTTACCACTTTATAAAGCATTCTTGTTCTCAAGAGGTCATTATGAAGGAAACCAATTCCCAGAAGGCGTTAACGCATTTAGTCCACAAATTATTATCGGTGCTCAGTATGTTCAAGCAGCTGGTGTTGCACTAGGTATGAAACGACGCAAAAAGAATGCTGTTGCAATTACTTATACAGGTGATGGTGGTACGTCACAAGGTGATTTCTATGAAGGAATCAACTTTGCCGGAGCTTTTGGTGCACCAGCAATTTTCGTTGTACAAAACAACTACTTTGCGATCTCTACACCTGTAGAAAAACAAACTGCAGCTAAAACATTAGCTCAAAAAGCTGTTGCAGCAGGAATCGAAGGTATTCAAGTTGATGGTATGGACGTGCTAGCTGTTTACGCAGCGACTAAAGAAGCTCGTGAACGTGCAGTTAAAGGTGAAGGTCCAACATTGATTGAAACATTAACATACCGTTACGGACCACACACAATGGCTGGAGATGATCCTACACGCTACCGAACGGAAGATCTAGATAGCGAATGGGAGAAAAAAGATCCACTTGTTCGTTTCCGTAAATTCTTAGAGGCTAAAGGAATTTGGTCTGAAGAAGAAGAAAACGAAGTGATCGAACGTGCAAAAGAAGAAATTAAAGTTGCAATTAAAGAAGCAGATAACGTACCAAAACAAAAAGTCACTGACTTAATTAATCCTGCATTATTCATAACTTGATTTTTTTATAGGTACTTTCCCTGTAAAATGCCAAAAACAAATGACAGTCAGGACGATTTAATACTTATACCTAAATAAGTGTGGTTGCCCGCTAAATTCTCG
>DUPD01000011.1 GCA_012838505.1 Bacilli bacterium
ATTAAAATTGATATCATCATTATAAAAGTACCTAATTGCAACAGAACCTGTCACGCTTTCTGTCGATGTTTGTTGAATCGATAGCTGATCAATTTCGACGATCCGTGTTTGGTTGTTTAGTTCGTTAATAAATGATTCGAAATCGTCAAACGTTTCTGCGGTAAATTCTATTTGATAGTGGATCGATCCAATCTCACTCGGATAGTATGGTTGATCAGCATCTAACAATTTATTTGATAAACTGATCAACTTAAGAACAACATCTGTGTCACTTTCAATATCTCTTAAAGCAGAAACGATTAAATCAATTTCTTTATCGACAGGCAATTCCACTTGGATAGACTCAAACTCGGTTTGAATTTCCTCTCTCGATAGTTTTCCTGAATCCGCTAAATCGATAAAAACTTGATGTTCAGCAAGCGTTTCTTCTGACTCACTAATCAATTCTCTAACTGGTTCTAATAAATAGAGTTGACTATAATACCAAATAAAAACTAGAAACAAGACAATAAGAATTGATAATAAGGTATATGTCCGATTCCATTTAATCATCCTGAGTCACC
Source organism: Bacilli bacterium (assembly GCA_012838505.1). Classification (GTDB taxonomy): domain Bacteria; phylum Bacillota; class Bacilli; order Bacillales; family Amphibacillaceae; genus Amphibacillus. The sequence goes on from DUPD01000011.1 coordinate 564, forward strand.
TCACTCAATAGATCACGATCAATTTCCACTTGAATATTTACTAAATAATGCTGTTCATCTTGACTAACAAGATCAACGGTCTCTAACACTACATCTGTAACAAATGCTAAATCAAGCAAGGAACGTTGTAGATCAATAACTTGATCAAGATGAACCAGTTGAACAGATAATTTTAATCCTTCTTCAATTGAAAAGGTGTAATCGTGCAAATAAAGGGCGTCAGATTGCGGTAACAATTCATAAACAGTTTCATATACTAATGGCGTTGGGTACTGACTTCCATCTAGTAACTCAAGTTGATGCGATAATTCCCTAACTTGATCAGAAAATACTTGAATTTGCTTCAATTCATTGACCCGCGGTTGTTGTTCACTTATTTTCGTTAGATTGTCTCTAAGCTGATTTTCTAAGCTTGTATTCATTAACATGACATAAGCACTAACGACTAATAAACCAACTAAAAAAATTGCGACTAAGATTAACGGACTATAATTCTTCTTTTCTCGTTCAAAAAAATTAATTTCAATCATCGTAACAACCTCACAATCACAGCGCGATTATATTTATTGATCAAATCGCTCACCCCTTAATCCTAAACCATATAGCGAACCAAATTCTATCGGTAAATCATTTGGTAAAGTAAGTTTTTTTATCGGTAAATCAAACCGTGTCATTAATTGATCCTCAATAATCTGTTTATTAGGGAAGTCCCCTGTTAATAGGATTTGATTGATTTGTCCTTCATCACTCACAACTGAATAACGATAAAAATCTATAAATCTCTCAATCGGGATTAACTGTTGTTCAACAAAATCAGCCAGAGTTAATAAACTTGATTTCCATTCGAGTTGTTTGCTCTCTTCGTTCTTTTGCCAAGATTGTGCAGCATGTTCCAAATGAACATGACGTGAGAACTTTGGGGTTTGTTGATGAAATACAGTCATCGTTAAATCATATTTGTTCCATTGAATCATTAGTAAATGTTCATCTTTTGTAGCTAATTCAGCTTTTAAATATGCACGATATAAACTTAGATAAGAGATATCAGCAACATTTGGCCACAAACCAACATCTACAAATAATTGCCTGAATGGTTTTAGTCGTTCAGAAGGGTAAGCAAACAGTATAATTTTATTTTTATCTTTCCCTTCTTCAAGTATGTGATAATCAATGTAAGGGTTTTTAAAAGGTAACCGAATACTTCCATCCATGTGTAGCTCGATATAAGAAAGAATTTCATCTTTTTTTAATTGCTTAGGAATTGACTCTTGGCGCATTGTAACAAAATTATCTGGTACAATAAATGATAATTTGTGTCCTTTCCAATTCTTCTGTTCAATTAAGTTATTTAGCACTGATGTCAATAATTCTTCATTAATGATTTGCCCATCCTCAATGATTAAAGAATCCAAAACTAACTCACCGTAATCGGCATTTTGACGCACGACATTACTGCTATGCCATGTTAAATAACGAATTGTACGCTCAGTAAGCAAGATAAAAACATGTTCTTTGTTAAATAATTGCATCTCATTCATCCTCTAGTTTCGATAGATTTCTAACTAAAATAACGATAAATACCAATTAATAACTTGAAAATACCAATTAATAATTTGTTCACCAAAGAATAGTACAGTCAGCGCCGCAAAGCTAATATATGGTCCAAATGGCACTGCTGATTTACGCGTTACCTTTTTTAAAGCTAACAAACCAATGTTGATCACTGCACCATACAATGTTGATAAGAAAAAAACGAGCAAAATATTCGGAAAACCAAACACGATGCCCAAGACAGCAAAGTATTTCATATCACCTGCGCCCATGCCACCCTTACTGACGATAATAATCAGTAATAAAAGGCCAAAACCAGTCAGGCTACCTACGATCGGTGACCACCATGGATTTAATGGGATGACGATTCTAGCAATAATCAAGATTGGCAAGAAAAACAGTAGTATTTTGTTAGGAATCAGTGTGTATGTATAGTCGGTTACGATGATGATAATCGCTAATGAAACAACGATGAGCGAAAGCACTAATTCCAATGTCAGATCAAATCGCCAATAACTAAGCGCAAAAAAAAGACCGGTAAGTAGCTCGATAATCGGATATAGCTTTCCGATCGTTTGACCACAGCCACGGCATTTTCCCGCTTGAATTAAATAAGAGATAACCGGGATCAGCTCATACCAATTGAGTTTTTTTTGACAATTGGGACAATAAGAGCGATCAGTTGTGAAACTCTTACCTTTAGGGCCTCTTAAACCGACAACATTGAAAAAAGAGCCGAAGATTGCTCCTAAGATGAAAAACAAACTATAATAAGCGATTTCCATAACAAGCTCCTTATATAACTAGAGACCCCTCACGGGGAGGAGTCTCTATCACTATATTTTTCTAGATCTATGGGGCTGGGGCTGGGGCTTCGTTATAAGTAAACGTACCATCAGCTTCTTTAGTAACAGTTGCTGTTAAGTCTAGATCAGTCCCTTGTCTTGGATCTAAATATCCTTCAGAAATTAAAGTTCCAACGGATACAGGATAAGTAGCATCGTTTTGAAGATCATAAAGTCTCGCTGCATCAATAATCATAGTAACTTCTGCCTTATCAGCATCCTCTTCAGCTTTCTCAATCACCTTACCAATCGCAGGAATTGCAATTGCAACAATAATCCCTAAAATAACGATAACTGCTAGTAATTCAACTAACGTAAAACCTTTTTCCCCTTTAATCATCTTCTTAATCATAACTTTGTTCCTCCTTGATATTTGTTTAGTATTTGGTGCATCAAGTAAAGGCTTAATATACAAAAATAGACTCACAGCATAAAATAAACCTTTATGATGCCAGCCGGTTGCACTACTAACTCAAATCCATCAAAGTGCCCAAAATAAGATGAATTGTCATCGTCTCTGAAATTAACTACTATTATTATATTATGTTTTTTTCTATTTGTCTAGTGTTTTTTTGAAAAAAAATAACTTTTTTTAAAATGATTCAAATAATGAAAACATTGGGATAACAACCGCTAAAACAATTCCACCGACAATGATAGATAAAAAGACAATCATAACAGGTTCGATTAATGATTTTAACTTTTCTGATGCTTCGTCGAGCTCTTGTTCATAGAAATGTGAAACTTTTAACAACATCTCATCAAGTGCACCAGTCTTTTCTCCAACTACAATCATTTGTGTAATCAGCTTTGGAAATACCCAATGCTCTATCATTGGCTTAGCTAGGGAGTCTCCCTCTTCTAATACTGTTTTGCTTTCTCTAAGTACCTTTTTAATCACACGATTAGCTATCACACGCTCAGTAATTTCTATCGATTGAATAATTGGCACTGAGCTATTTAATAAAGAACTCAAAGTTTGGGTCATTCGAGCTAAAACTGCTTTTTGAATAAATGAGCCAAAAATCGGTAACTTTAGTTTGATATGGTCAAAAATAATGGCAAACTTCTCTTGTCTGTTTAGTACACCAATAAACACAACAACCGCTAATATACCTATCATAATTACCCACCAAAACCGCTGAAAAAACGCACTTATATTTAAGACGAATTGTGTATATGCTGGAATCTCTTGATCAAATGAAATAAACATATCGGTAAATACAGGGACAATAAATGTCAGCAAAATCATTGAAATTAGTAAAGCAAAAATCGCAATGACAATCGGATAAGTTAATGCAGTTTCAATTTTCTTCTTTAATTGATACTGCTTCTCATAGTAATCTGCCATTCGATTTAAGATCTCATCAAGACGACCACTGACCTCACCCGCATTAACCATACTCACTAGTAGTTCTGGAAATATTTTATTGTGCTTGCCTAACGCGTCAGATAATGCAATACCTTCTTGTAAATCATCTTTTGATTCTAATAGTGCAGCCTTTAGTGGCTTACTGTTTGATTGATCAGCTAATATATCCATCGATTCAACCAGAGTAATTCCTGCACTAACTAGGGTAGAGAACTGTCTTAAAAATATAACAAAATCTTTATTCTTGACTGGTTTTCCTATAGAAACATCACCATATAATACAGGATTAAGTTTTTTAATTTGATAAACTACCAGATTTAATTGTTCAAGTTCAGAAAGAGCTTCTTCTTCACTAGCACTTTTAAGTCTTCCCTTCAACAATTTTCCATCAATTGTTCGAGCTTGATAAGCGTATAATGCCACGTTATTTTACCTCATTCCTTAGTATATTTAGTTAAATAAGGTTCTGCATGTTTTCGACTAATTAAACCGTCCTTTAATTTTTGGCGGATATCCATTTCCATCGTGTGCATCCCTAGTTCTTTCGATGTCTGGAGTGTATTAGGAATTTGATGCATTTTTTCATTGCGAATTAGATTTCTTATCGCAGAGTTATTAATCAATATCTCAGTACTTGCGATTCGACCACTTTGTTGAGCTTTCGGGAATAAACGTTGTGAGATAATTGCCTCAAGTACACTTGCTAGTAAAATCCGAATTTGTTCCTTTTGATAAGCTGGAAATACGTCAATAATGCGATCCATCGTAGTCGAAACATCTTGAGTATGGAGTGTTCCTAATACGAGGTGCCCCGTTTCTGCTGCCGTAATTGCAGTAGAAATTGTATCTAAATCACGCATCTCACCAACTAGGATCACATCTGGATCTTGCCTCAAACAAGCGCGTAATCCTGATTGAAATGACGTTGTATCAACCCCAACCTCACGCTGGTCAATTATCGATTGATTGTGTTTGTGTATATATTCAATCGGATCTTCTAAGGTAATAATATGCCGACTTGAATGACGGTTCATGTAATCAATCATTGCTGCCAAAGTCGTACTTTTACCGCTCCCTGTTGGACCTGTCACTAAAACGAGTCCGTGAGGTCTTCTAGTAATATCTTTTAATACTTCTGGTAAGTGCAAATCTTCCAATTGTGGAATATTTCTAGGTATGACTCGAAATGCTAGTGATAAATTATTTCTTTGGAAAAAGATATTGACACGAAATCTTGACAATCTCGGAATCCCATATGATAAATCAATCTCACGCTCTTTCTGTAGTCGTTCCCATTGTTTATCTGTTAAAATTGAATGCGCCATTTGTTTAGTATCGTCTGCTGTAATCACTGTATCTTTATGAGCAATTAGATTTCCATCAATTCTAAAAATAGGAACTGAGCCAACTGTTAAATGAATATCTGATGCATCCTTTTCAAAAGCCGCCGTTAAAATTCTTGTTAATCTATCCAATTTATATCCTCCCTATTCTATGATCGCTACCCGCATAACCTCTTCTAATGTAGTGAATCCTTGCTTAACTTTATCTAAGCCATCATCAATCAAGAACTGCATCCCTTGTTCTCTAACATAGCTTTTAATTTCATTCATACTGACTTGATCAAGCATCATCTTTTTGATTGTATCGTCAATAACTAATAACTCATGAATAGCCATTCGACCTCGATAACCGGTTCCGCGACAACTATTACAGCCTGCTCCTTCTGATACCTCAGTTATATCGATGTCATATTTTTGAAAAACTTCTGCTTCCAATGCTGTAATTGATCTAGTTTTTTTACAATCCTTACAAATCTTTTTCACTAACCGTTGTGCCATCACTCCTGTTAATGAAGAAACTACAAGATATGGTTCAATCCCCATATCAAACAGACGCGGAATTGCATCGATTGCACTATTTGTGTGCAACGTACTAAATACTAAGTGACCTGTAAGTGATGATCGAATCGCGATTTCTGCTGTTTCTTTATCACGAATTTCACCAACCATAATGATATTAGGATCTTGTCTTAAAATTGAACGTAAACCCGCAGCAAATGTTAATCCTATATTCGTATTCACTTGAACTTGATTAATCCCTTCAAGTTGATATTCAACAGGATCTTCTACTGTAATGATGTTAACATCCTCTTGATTTAATTCATTAATCGCCCCATACAGAGTTGTTGTTTTTCCTGAACCTGTCGGCCCTGTTAATAAAATTAAGCCAGATGGACTTTTAATCATTTCAGAAAATTGCTTAAGTGTTTTTTCATTAAAATCTAATTCTGTAATTTCTTTGAATATATTCGTTAAATCAAGGATCCGAATAACGACCTTTTCTCCAAATACAGTAGGTAACGTTGATACACGTAAATCAATTTGTTTTCCATCTATGACCATCTGAATTCGTCCATCTTGAGGCAGGCGCGTCTCTGTTATATTTAAATCCGCTAAAATTTTAACCCGAGCAATTAGAGCATTTTGAATCCGTTTTGAAAGAGTACGATCACTGCGAAGCGTACCATCAACACGAAAACGGACATTTACATTTGTTTCACTTGGATCTAAATGGATATCACTCGCTCTTAAGGTAACACCAGTCTGTATGATCTGATCTAGGGTTTGAATGGCTGGTGCGTGTTCATCATTATCATCTTGATCTACCTTGCCTTTGTCATAGTATTTATTAATCGCTTGTAGAATATCTTCCTTAGTCGCCAATACTGGCCTGACTTGATAGCTTGTTAATAATTCCAGATCATCAATTGCAAAATAGTCGAGCGGGTCATTCATTGCTACAGTTAAAACATTGTCTTGAAGTTCAATCGGAAATAATACGTTTTTACGAGCAACATCTTTAGGGATCAGTTCAACTAACTGATCATCAATTGGATAGCTATACAATGAAACTGCTGAAATACCTAGCTGAATCTCTAAAACTTCAAGTAATTGTTTTTCAGTAATATAACCTTGTTCCGCTAATGCATCACCAAGCTTTTGCCGATCCTTCTTTCGACTGAGAACCTCAAGAATTTCTTCTTCCGTAATTAATTTTGCTTCCTTTAAAATGTCACCAAGTTTCCTCTTTGATTGAATTGACATACATTAATCCGCCCTTCGACTTCATCTATTTTCCATTAGAGAGTGGTGTTACTAAATATTCATCTGAATCATCACCAAAATTTATTTGATCTTTTAAATTAATATTACTCATTAAAATGGTGTCATTTTCTATAATGTCGTTTTTTTAATTTTTAGTATAATTGTTTTTAATGTAAAAATCAAGGCTATTTACTTAAAGTATTCCCTAACTTTGCCAACAAAGTCCAGTGAACCAACGACAAAAGTCACTTTTTTCGTTGTTTTTTCCGAGCGAATTTGGTCAAGTAGTTCTTGCCAATCTTCTATCACTTGTTTATTTTGATGATTTGACACTTCAAATAAATGATCCGCTGACTCCGCGCGCTCATGATCAAATGTTGTCATAATAATTTCTTCAAAGTGTGGTTCGAGATGAGCAATCATCCGCTCAATTGGTTTATCTCTAAAGGCTGCAAATATGAGCCGTTTTTCTACGTTTTGATATGATTTATTTACCGTATCGATAAAAGCATCGATACTTTCCGTATTATGAGCACCATCGATAACGATGATGGGATGGTCAGATATTTGCTCAAATCGAGCTGGTAAATGAGCTTGTTTAATCCCTAACTTGATTTGCTCATTCGAAATCCGTTCATCTAAAATGGCAAGCGTTTTAATTGCTAAAGCCGTATTAAAAAATTGATGCTCGCCAAGTAAGCGCAAGCGTAACGGAATCGTTTCATGCTCATCTTTAAAGTAGGGACGATTTTCCACCCAAATGACATCAAAATTCTCACCTAACTGATAGAGTTTTGCACCTTTTGCTTGGGCTTCATTTTCAATTACTTCTCTCGCTTGGTCAACAATTTTTCCAACAACAATCGGTCGGTTCGGTTTAATAATTCCCGCTTTATGACGCGCAATTTCGTCAATCGTTTCCCCTAGAAAAGCTGTATGGTCATAGCCAATCGACGTGATAATCGACACAACTGGATCGACGAGGTTTGTCGCATCCTCTAGTCCACCCATGCCTGTTTCAATCACGGCAATATCACTATGCTCAGCAAAAAATAGAAACGCAATCGTAACGATAATTTCAAACAAGCTAGCCGGATTATCTTCTTGATCTAATAAATCTAATTCAGTTTTAAGTTGGTTAGCGTAGTTTAAAAATATTTGATCAGATATTGATTCGCCATTTAATTGAATCATTGCTTGTCTATTCGTCAAGCTCGGTGATGTGAATGTGCCAACTTGATAGTTTGCTTCTTTTAAAACTGACGCCAAATAAGTAACAGTTGATCCCTTTCCATTTGTTCCCGCAACGTGAATGACAGGTTTTTTCAAATGGGGTTGGTCAACACTACTTAACAGGCGTTCCATGCGATCTAAACCCGGCTTAATTCCAACCTTTTCTCTTGCTTCAAAAAAACGATCCAATGTTTCAATAGAAGAAAACATTTACTCCATCTCCTTTGACATTCAATTGCTATCTCAATTGTAGCGGAAACCGGTTGAAATTTACACAATATAATTACAAATGAATCAATTTCATAATTACCTAATTGAGTATAAAACACGAATGATTGTGTTAGCCTACACACCCGTGATCTCCGCTACCGGTGGACGCTTTCCTCGGGCACGGCCTCAGCTAGCTAAGAAAAGCTTAAGAAGCTTTTCTTAGCGGATCTTCGGACACGTGCTTTTCCCGATGGAGTCGCCACCGTCCGCTCTGATCACTTAATTTGACTTCCTTATTAACAGATGATGTCATAATTTTATCTGTTAATGTTCGTGTTTTCATTATGAATTCAGCATTATGAAATCCACTCAAATAGATAGCCAATTAAACTCAAGCAACCTATTGTTGATAGACGCCAACTTTATTTCGACCACTTCTTTTAGCACCAAGGTACATCGCACGGTCCGCTAATCGAATTAACGCATTAATGTCTTCGGTCTCTTTTGGATAACTTGCTACACCAATACTAACGGTTATATTAAGTAATACTTCTGGATGATTTTCCTTCATATAATTATGACCAATAAGCTCACAATCTACCGCACTTCCGTTTGGTGGCCCTGTCATTGGGAGAACGGTCTCACGCCCCTTCTCCCAATGACAGGGTTAAATATTTCCCCCATAAACATTTTACTCATACGTAGCTCTTCGGAGTTTACTTGTTTAATTCATTTAAGCGATTAACTACTTTCTCGCGTTGCTCTAAATATTCCTGCTCTTTTTCTTTTTCAGCTGCGACAACTTGCTCGGGTGCTTTTTTGACAAAGCTAGCATTACCTAATTTCTTTTGCACACGGTCGACTTCTTTATTTAATTTCTCAAGTTCTGTTTCAAGTCGAGCGATTTCTTTCTCATAATCAATCAAGCCTGCTAGTGGCAAGTAAAGCTCTGCACCCGACACAACAGCTGACATTGATTCTGCTGGTGCAACTGCATCTACGTTGATTGTTAAGTTTTCTGTACGACAGAAGCGTTCAATATAATGTTGATTTTGCTTCAGTTCTTCAGCAATTTGCTCATTATTTGCTTTAATAACAAGATCAATTGGTTTCGACATTGGCGTGTCAACTTCAGCTCGAATGTTCCGCACCGAACGAATAATATCAACTAAATGCTTCATTTCTGTAGCTGCTTGCTCATTTGACAGGCTTTCATTAATCTCTGGCCAGCTTGCTTGCGTGATTGACTCTCCTTCGTGAGGGATGTGTTGCCAAATTTCTTCAGTCACGAATGGCATAAATGGATGAAGCATCCTTAGTATTTGATCAAGTACGTAAGCTAAAATTGAACGTGTTGTCTGCTTCGCCTCTTCATCTTCTCCGTTTAGTGGGATTTTGGCCATTTCGATATACCAATCACAGAAATCATCCCAAATAAAGTTATAGAGATAACGTCCAACCTCGCCATAATCATAACGCTCACTGTGGCGATTGACTTGTGCAATCGTTTCATTGAGACGCGTTAAAATCCACTCATCGGCTACATTTTTCTTGCCTGTTAGATCGATCGATTCAGTCGTTAATCCATCAAGGTTCATAATCACGAACCGTGAAGCATTCCAAATTTTATTAATAAAGTTCCAAGTTGATTCAACCTTTTCCCACTGGAAACGAACATCTTGACCAGGTGATGAACCAGTTGCCAAGAAATAACGCAGTGCGTCTGCACCATACTTTTCGATTACGTCCATTGGATCGACACCATTATTAAGTGATTTACTCATCTTGCGCCCATCTGAGTCCCGAACTAAACCGTGAATCAAGACATCTTTAAATGGACGCTGATCAGTAAAATGCTTCGATTGGAAAATCATTCGTGCAACCCAGAAGAAAATAATGTCATAGCCAGTTACAAGTGTATTTGTCGGGAAGTAACGTTTAAAGTCTGCATCATCAGTATCTGGCCAATTTAATGTTGAAAATGGCCATAGTGCTGATGAGAACCACGTATCCAAGACATCCTCATCTTGCTCCCAATTTTCAATGTCTGTTGGCGCTTCTTTACCAACATAGATTTCACCTGTTTCTTTATGATACCAGGCTGGAATTCGGTGTCCCCACCAAAGTTGACGTGAAATACACCAATCACGGATATTATCCATCCAGCGTAAATAGGTGCCCTCAAAACGGTCTGGAACAAAGTTAACTTTTTGATCTGGATCTTGTTGCATTTTAACCGCCTCTTCAGCAAGAGGTTGCATCCGGACAAACCATTGTGTTGATAAATACGGTTCAACAACAACGCCTGTTCTTTCCGAGTGACCAACAGAGTGAATGTGCTCTTCAATTTCAAATAGCGTTCCGTCTGCTTGGAGGTCTTTAACGATCTGCTTTCGACATTCAAATCGATCCATACCTTCATATTTACCGGCATTCTCATTCATTGTTCCATCTTCATTCATCACAAGAACGCGTTCAAGATTGTGGCGATTACCGATCTCAAAGTCATTTGGATCGTGAGCTGGTGTGATTTTTACCGCCCCTGAGCCAAATTCGCGATCAACATAAGTATCCGCAACAATTTCAATTTCACGACCAACAATCGGTAAAATAACTTTTTTACCAATTAAATGTTGGTAACGCTCATCTTTCGGGTGAACGGCGATCGCAGTATCACCTAACATCGTCTCCGGACGTGTTGTGGCAATTTCAATGTGACCCGAGCCATCCTTCAGTGGATATTTCATATGATAGAAATGCCCAGTCACTTCTTCGTGGATCACTTCAATATCAGATAATGCCGTTTGATTTGAAGGATCCCAGTTAATAATATATTCACCACGATAAATTAAATCTTCTTCATATAATTTAATGAAAACTTCCTTAACTGCTTCTGACAATCCCTCATCAAGTGTGAAACGCTCTTTTGAATAGTCTAAGCCAAGCCCGAGACTCTCCCATTGTTCGCGAATGAAATCAGCATAAGATTCCTTCCACTCCCACGACTTTTCGAGAAATTTCTCTCGACCTAAATCATAGCGACTGACGCCTTCCTCACGCAGTTTAGCTTCAACTCTAGCCTGCGTTGCAATACCGGCATGGTCCATTCCCGGTAAATAAAGCACATCATAACCCTGCATCCGCTTCATTCTTGTAATAATATCTTGTAATGTCGTATCCCATGCATGGCCAATATGGAGCTTTCCAGTTACGTTGGGTGGCGGAATCACTATCGTGTACGGCTGTTTTTTCGGATCTCCAGTTGCTTCGAAAAATTTACCATCAACCCAATATTGATAGCGCCCTTTCTCAACGGCGGCAGAATCATATTTCGGGGGTAAATTATGTTGCTCTTTTGTCATCTTATTTCCTCCTAATTTGGTACAGTCATTTTTGCATCAAAAAAACCCAATTTATCCTCTAAATAAAAAGGACGAATTGGGTTAAACATTCCGTGGTACCACCTTTGTTTACAGCCTAAATAAGCTGTACACTTCATTGATTGATAACGGTTTTAAACCGGTTTTACCTATTGATCGATTGACGTTCAGTAAAACAACATCCAAGGCTACCTTCTGCGGGCGAGTGACTTAGAAATCTTTCAGCACGTGATTCCCTCTCTAAAAGTATCGTCAGCATACTCTTCCTCTTCATCGTTATTAAAAATATATCTATACGCTATTTTAGCCAATAACCACTACTAAAGTCAACAATCAATCACTAAAAAGTGATACTATCGTCTAATTGTTGCATATAATACACCATTAGGTTAGTGAAGGGGTGAGAAAATGTTCCGCAATAGACGCTTCCGCATTCCACCAGAATATCGCGAATATTTAGTCCTAATCGAGCGTAGCCTAGTCCCTATTTCAATCGTGCAAATGGTTCGAACAATTTTATTCCCTTCATTGTTAGATATTATTTTACTGGTAATCTTTATTGGCGCATACGCATTATTATACTTAGATCTTGTTTAAAAAAGTTCACTTCTATAATTAAGAAAAAAATAAGTGTAGAAAATTTCTACACTTATTTTTTAATTTGGAATATAGATGATTTGTCCTACTTGAATATCCGTTGAATCAAGGCGATTCATTCTTTGCAGCTTAACTAAATTCACTTGATATTTTTCCGAAATTTGTTCAAGCAAATCCTGATCTTGGACGATATACATCTTCATCTGTGCAAAGCGTTCATCTGACTCGCCACTTTGTTCAAATAAATCCAATAAGTAAGTCGGGTGCTCGACCCGATCGTCAATCGTTCGTTCAACTTCAGATTCAACTTCGTCAGTATTATCGTCTTCATCAACAACTTCTCTTATCTCGTTTTGAACCTCAACTTTCACGTCAGGCTTCGGTTGCTCACGTTTTTTGAAAGGGACAACCTTTTCTTCCTCCTCTTTCTCCTCAGCGACTTCTTCTCCTATTTCATCGTCAGGCTGATCTTCTTTAATTTTCAAATCAAACTGAACCCGATCAGCTTCCTCATCCTCTTCTTCAGGTAGATCTTCAGCTGGTTCTTCCTCGGCCTCCACTTCACGATCATATTCAAGCCCACCAATTTGTACAGTTGCTTCTAACTCTAATTTACGAGGGTCAGGAATATGATAATCAAAATGATCCACCTTAACTATCAAGTCAGACAGCTGACTAATTCGCTCATGTGGTATCGAAATATCAATCGGGAAATGATGGAGAAATTCGCAAATACCATTCTCATCACGTTCAACCCGTTTAAAGTATCGCGTCTGCACCTCATCGTCATCATCCACTTCAGTTTGATCAGCAACAAATTCAGGCAAATATTCTCCCGTTAATGCAATAACTCCCCGAATCGAGACATGATCGGGATGTGATTCAATCGTTATTTCAGGGTCTAATCCAATTCCCAACATTTCTGAAACGCCTTCATTTCTGTGAAAAAATAACGTTTCAGTTAAATCAAAATGAAATGGCTTAACCTCTTTATCCGCCATCAACTCTCCTCCTCCGCTAAAATTATTATCTTCATTAACTGAAGACAGATAATTTTAATTAATAAGACGTAAAACTCTACCTATTTCAAAGACAACTTTTTCATAAAAGTACGATTATTAATACCATCAAAATACACGTCTTCTATAACAGATATATGATTTTTACAACATATTATGCTTATTCACAGGAAGGATTTATCGAAAAATTACTGACACCTAATCGCCACAGTTACTATTTTAATAGTTTAGTGGCTGGCAATCTGTTAAAATAATATTAGATCCGAACGCGAAGTGTCTTTAGATGACGATCTCTCTATGAATAATTAGGGTATTATTATCTTATTAAAGCTAGGTGAATCGAATGCGAAAGAAAAATTATTTATTGGCCTTCATCTTAATTGGTGTTGGTTTATACTTTTTACTCGAACAATTTTCAATTCCATTTTTAGATGGTCTAATGACTTGGCCAACACTATTAATCATCCTTGGAGTCAGCTTATTCATCCATAGTTACCTTAGCCGCGACTATGATAAACTGTTTCCGAGTGTGATTTTATTGGGATTAGGAATTCATTTTCATGCAGTTGCACTTTATCCGAATTGGGTTGAACATTGGAGTGTTTATGCAATCATTATTGGTATGGCTTTTTTAGTGCGTTACCAAAAGATGAAGGTAGGTCTTTATCCGGGGCTAATTATGCTCTTTGTTGGACTATTCATGCTCTTTTCAATTACAAATAACCAATTTTCACAAACAATGGACTCATTGATTAAGATTATTGAAGATTACTGGCCAGTCGGATTAATTGCCTTTGGCGTTTATTTATTGTTTAAAAAGAAATAATTCGAACGACAAAAAAACCGCAATAAATGTAACAAATAGAGCTAATCGTGCCCTCTCTCGCCGGAAAATCACCAGAGAGGTAACGAATAAGGGTTAATCGTCAGAAATCGTCCTCTAGCTCGGTGTGATCTCTAACGAATAAGGGCTAATCGTCGGAAATCGGCATCTGGATCGGCGTGATCTCTAACGAATAAGGGCTAATCGTCGGAAATCGGCATCTGGCATGGTGTGATATCTAACGAATAAGGGCTAATCGTCGGAAATCGGCATCTAGCTCGGTGTGATATCTAACGAATAAGGGCTAATCGTCAGAAATCGTCCTTCGCATCATGCCAATTTCTAACGAATAGGAGCTTATCGTCAGGTATTTCACTTGAAATACCCTTGATTCCCTGAGCTTAGAAAACTCGACACTTATGTAGTAAGAAAGTTGTTGCTTAGCTACTAAAAAATAACCTGAACGGATTGGAAAACCGTTCAGGTTATTTTTATACTCAACCACTTCGTCAAGCCAAATACGATTGAATCACTTGCCAGGCGGTTTCTTTACCTTGCGCTGTTTCAGAAGAAAACGGAATCACTTGATCCTCTGGTTCGACCGCTAATGTTTCTTTAATTAACTTTACTTGCTTATTAACTTGTCCTTTTTTAATCTTATCCAACTTTGTCGCAATAATAATCACTGGAATTTGATAATGCTTTAAAAAATCATACATCATCACATCATCATTTGTTGGCTTATGGCGAATATCAACAACGAGAATTGTTGCTCGTAATGGCTCACGTTCGGAAAAATACGTTTCCATCATTTTGCCCCATGCTTCACGCTCTGTTTTTGACACTTTTGCATAACCATATCCAGGTACATCGACAAAATAAAAGAACTCATTAATGAAATAATAATTCAAAGTTTGTGTTTTTCCAGGCTTTGATGATGTTCTAGCTAAGGCTTTTCTGTTAATCATTTTGTTAATAAATGACGACTTTCCTACGTTTGATCTGCCGGCCAATGCTATTTCTGGTAAATTTTCTGCTGGATATTGCTTTGGTGCGACGGCACTAATCGTAAATTCTGCTTGGGTAACTTTCATCCTACACCTCCATAAGTGCATGCTCTAAAACTTGATCGAGATGGCTAACGCTAATAAAGGTTAGTGTTTCACGGACACTTTTCGGAATGTCTTCCAAATCCTTCTCATTATCTTTAGGTAAAATAATCGTCGTTAACCCAGCTCGATGTGCGCTAAGCGTTTTTTCTTTCAGTCCACCAATTGGTAACACACGACCTCGAAGAGTAATTTCACCTGTCATACCTACTTCTTTTTTAACAGCTCGGTTCGTTAAACTAGAGACGAGTGCTGTTGCAATCGTAATTCCAGCAGA
Source organism: Bacilli bacterium (assembly GCA_012838505.1). Taxonomy (GTDB): domain Bacteria; phylum Bacillota; class Bacilli; order Bacillales; family Amphibacillaceae; genus Amphibacillus. The sequence continues at coordinate 16,087 of DUPD01000011.1, forward strand.
TGGACCATCTTTCGGCGTTGCACCTTCTGGGACATGAATATGAATGTCATGATTTTGATAAAAATCTGGATCAATCGATAGCTCGTCCGTCCGTGAGCGGATATAGCTTAGCGCCGCTTGGGCAGACTCTTTCATGACATCACCTAGTTTTCCAGTTAACGCGAGTTTTCCTTTTCCAGGTACAATACTTACTTCAATTGATAATGTATCGCCCCCTGCTGCTGTATAGGCAAGCCCAGTAGCTGCACCAATTTGATCTTCCGTTTCCATCATACCATAGCGATAGATCGGTTTTCCTAATAAATTTTCGAGCTGTTTTTTCGTAATAATGATCCGTTTCTTCTCTTCTGAGACATAGAGTTTTGTCGCCTTTCGACAAAGTGCAGCAATTTGACGCTCAAGCTGACGGACTCCTGCCTCTCGTGAATAGCGACGAATCAGTTGAATAATTGCTTCATCACGAATTTGCAATTGACCTTTTGTAAGTCCATGGGCTTTTAGTTGCTTTGGAATCAAATGCGCTTTTGCAATATGTTGTTTTTCCACCTCGGTATAACCCGCTATCGAAATAATTTCCATCCGGTCAAGTAGTGGAGCTGGAATTGTTTGCAACGTATTTGCTGTTGCGATAAACATAACGTTACTTAAATCATAAGGCTCTTCAATAAAATGATCACTGAATTGATTATTTTGTTCCGGATCTAACACCTCAAGCATTGCCGCTGCAGGATCACCGCGAAAATCATTCGCCATTTTATCAATTTCATCCAATAAAATAACCGGATTAATCGTGGCGGCTTTTTTCATCCCTTGAATTATTCGACCGGGCATCGCACCAACGTAAGTTCGGCGGTGTCCTCTTATTTCCGCTTCATCACGAACACCACCAAGTGACATGCGGACAAAGCGACGATTGATTGCACGAGCGATTGACTTTGCAAGTGATGTTTTTCCTACACCCGGTGGACCGACTAAACACAAAATTGGTCCTTGAAGACTACTTGTTAATTGCTGAACGGCTAAGTGTTCTAGCACACGCTCTTTAACTTTTTCCAAACCATAATGATCTTGATTTAAAATGTCTGTTGCCTTGTTTATTTCTAAGTGATCTTCTGTTTCTTCCGTCCAAGGTAGAGAAATAAGCCAATCCAAATAGTTGCGAATAACCGAACTTTCAGCAGATGTTTGTGGAATTCTTTCATAGCGATTTAGCTCTTTATTAGCAATCTTTAACATTCGGTCTGGCATCCCACTCTGTTCAATTTTTTCTTGCAAATCAGCGATTTCACCAGATTTTCCATCTTTATCGCCTAGTTCTTTTTGAATCGCCTTCATTTGTTCACGCAAGTAATATTCTTTTTGCGTTTGTTCGATTGATTTTTTCACCCGTCGGCCAATTTTCTGTTCAAGTCGAAGAACTTCTTGTTCATTAGAGATTAACTCAACTAGTTGCTGAGCACGGTCTTCGATCACAGTCGTTTCTAATAATTGTTGTTTGACAGCTAATTTAAGTGGTAGGTGCGAGCTAATCACATCTGTTAAACGTGATAAGTCATCAATATCCATCACACTGCTGTATGTCTCGGTCGATAATTTTTTCGACAAACCAACGTATTTCTTGAATTGTTCCAGAAGCATACGAATTAAGGCAACCCGTTTTGGCTCGTCTATTACTTGATCATCCATTAAAATTTTCGCCTCAGCTAACATGTATGGTTCTGCTTGTTTATAGTCGATCACTTTGGCGCGCGCTGTTCCTTCCACTAAAACACGAATTGTTCCATTCGGTAACTTTAACATTTGTTTGACATACGCAACGGTTCCAATTGAAAATAAATTATCTTGTTTTGGATCTTTAATTGCACTCTCTTTTTGCGAAATTAGTAAAATTTCTCGTTTTTGCATCATTGCCATCTCGAGGGCTTCAACCGATGGCTTTCTTCCAATATCTAAATGCATCACAACGGCTGGATAAACAACCATTCCCCTCAATGGAAGCACAGGAATCGTTAGCTGGCTTCGTTGACTCATCTTGATAACCTCCGTCTATTGATCATTCTAGAACAGAAAATCCCTTGTTAAAACAACAAGGGATTTTAAGTACGTTAATTAAGCACTTTCTTTTGGTTCTTCCTCAGTTACGATCGTGCCATCTTCTGATAAAAGGATTGGGCGACCGTGATCATTTTCAACTGTTTCTTTTGTGATGATACATTTTCCAACATCAGTACGTGACGGTAATTCGAACATCACATCTAACATGATTGTTTCAATGATTGATCGTAAGCCACGTGCACCTGTTTTTCGCTCTATTGCTTTTTCAGCAATCGCTTCTAATGCATCTTCTTCAAATTCCAATTCAACATTATCCATCTGGAATAGACGTTGATACTGTTTAACTAGCGCATTTTTTGGTTTCGTTAAAATTTGAATTAACGCCTCTTGATCAAGCGGCTCTAGACTAGCGATAATCGGTAAACGACCAATGAATTCAGGAATAAGACCGAATTTCAATAGATCTTCTGGCAATACCTTTTGGAGTAATTCCGCTTTTGTCAGTTCGCTTTCAGATGACTCCGCGTCAAATCCAATTACCTTTTTACCTAAACGACTTTTAACAATTTGGTCAATCCCATCAAATGCTCCGCCGACGATGAATAAAATATTCGTTGTGTCAATTTGGATGAACTCTTGATGTGGATGCTTACGTCCACCTTGTGGCGGCACACTTGCTGTTGTTCCCTCAAGAATTTTCAAGAGCGCTTGTTGTACCCCTTCACCCGAGACATCTCTTGTAATTGATGGATTTTCAGACTTACGAGCAACCTTATCGATTTCATCAATGTAAATGATGCCTTTTTCAGCTTTTTCAACATCATAGTCAGCAGATTGAATTAACTTTAATAAAATATTTTCGACATCTTCTCCAACATAACCTGCTTCTGTTAAAGAAGTAGCATCTGCAATCGCAAATGGTACATTTAAAATACGTGCTAATGTTTGAGCAAGTAATGTTTTCCCACTACCTGTTGGTCCAATCATCGCAATATTACTTTTCGCCAATTCGACGTCATCATTATGATCCATCGTATTGATTCGCTTATAATGATTGTAAACGGCAACTGACAAGCTCTTCTTTGCTTTATTTTGGCCAATCACATAATCATTTAAAATATCTGCAATTTCTTGTGGCTTTGGCACATCAGTGAATTCAAGCTCAAGATTTGGTCCAAGCTCTTCTTCAACAATTTCAGCACAGAGTTCAATACACTCATCACATATATATACACCAGGTCCAGCCACTAATTTACGAACTTGTTCCTGTGTTTTACCGCAAAATGAACATTTTAATTGCCCTTTTTCATCACCATATTTATACAAATTCCTTCACCTCTCTATGAGAAACTTACCTTTATCTTATCAATTGTATGAATTAAGCAAATTGTTGCTTATGGATTTATCATAACAAATTCCAAATTAGATTCAAAACAATTGCTCTTATCATTCCTGTTTTAGTCTTGCCCATTTGGCAAAACATTAAACGAATTTAACAGAGTCTGTGTATGATATCATATGTATTAATAAAAACGTAGTGAAAAGCATTGCTCTCACTTATGTAAAAAAGATGATTAGAGAAAACAAGGTGAGCTTGCCCCTTGTTTTCTCTTTTAATGACTGATTATTTTACTTTACTATGTTCAACTAAGAAGTCAATTGCTTTCGAGAACTTCAAATCTTCTTTTAACATGTCTGTATTTCCACCGAGCATTTGTTTCAGTTGCTCAATTTCCATATTGTACATCTTAGACATTGATTCGAATTCCTTTTCAAGATCCTCATCAGATACTTCTAAGCCTTCTTGCTCGTAAATAGCTTCTAAAACAAGGTTTGTTTGAACACGCTTGCCTGCATCTTCACGCATTTGTTCTTTTAGCTCATCTTGACCTTGACCTGAGAATTGTGAATACATTTCAAGTGTCATTCCTTGTTGTTGTAAGCGTTGCTCGAATTCGCTAACCATACGCTCAAGTTCATTTTCGATCATCACTTCTGGAATATCGATTTCTGCATTTTCAGAAGCTTGATTAATGAGTGATTCACGTTTAGCATTATCTGCACTTGTTTTCTTTTGCTCTTCTAAACGCTCTTTTGTTTTTTCTGTTAGTTCAGCTAAAGTTTCAACATCTTCATCAACATCTTTTGCGAACTCATCATCTAATTCAGGTAATTCTTTCGCTTTGATTTCATGAATTTTAACTTTGAAAGTTGCTTCTTTTCCGGCAAGATCTTCTGCATGATAATCTTCTGGGAACGTTACATTCACTTCAGTATCAGCATCGTTTTCCTTACCAATTAACTGCTCTTCAAAACCTGGAATAAACGAACCTGAACCGATTTCAAGTGTGTGGTTTTTTCCTGTTCCACCTTCAAATGCTTCATCACCGATAAAGCCTTCAAAGTCGATTACTACAGTATCACCATCTTCAACTGCGCCGTCTTCTTTAACGACAAGCTCTGCTAAACGTTGACGTTGGTTTTCAATATCTTCATTTACTTCTTCTTCTGTAACTGTAATGTCTTCTTCTTCAATCTCAAGACCTTTGTAGTCACCTAATTTAACTTCCGGTTTTACTGTCACTTCTGCAGTAAAGATAAGTGGCTCGCCTTTTTCAATTTGAGTAATATCTACATCTGGTTGGTCCACAGGTGAAATACCCGTTTCTTCAACAGCTGCAGTGTACGCCTCTGGTAAAACAATATCTACTGCATCTTGGTATAATGACTCCACACCAAAACGTTGTTCGAATAAACCACGTGGTACTTTACCTTTACGGAATCCAGGTAGTTGTACATCCTTAACAACTTTTTTAAATGCCTGGTCTAATGCATCATTAAACTTTGCAGCTTCGACCTCTACAGTAAGGGTACCTACATTACCCTCTTTTTTCTCCCATTTTGCTGTCATACTAATTCCCTCCATTAATACATAAATAAATTCTATTTGCCGTTCATTCTTGATTCTCCAAATTGATTCGATTCCGAACGCAAATTACAACCATTCTATTATAACACAAACATACACCGATTCAACAATTAGAATTAACGAATTCTCGGACCGATCAGAGCCTAAATTCAATCACTCTTCCATAATCGAAAAGTAGACTTTTTCTAATTCAATAATTTGATTAACCGTCGTGAGTAATTCCTTTGAATAATGCTCTTCGTTTAGCTTTGACTTTGTCTCAAACGAATTCTCAACAATTGCGATCATTGCACTTATGATTCGATCAAGATCAGACAATGGTGGAGTCAGCGGATATAAAACGTAAAAAAATCGATCAATTAGTTGTTCGCATAATTGATACAGCGTTGGGTTTTGTTGTTCATAATCCTCCATAGCTTCCGTCAATGCCAGCCGAAATGGATGATCATTTTTAAACGGAAATGTCTTTGGATTAATTTCAATCTCGGTACCGAATTTAATGACTTTAAATTCCTGATCAATTAATTTCGCCTGCAACAAGCCGACAATTACGGTTTTAATGATTGGATTAACTTTTTCATCGACCAGCATTTCTTCAAACAAAGTTATGTATGGTGTGACATCAGCATTTTGCAAATGGTTAACCAAGTGCCATTGCGCTAAATTGTCATTTGCCTCAAATGCATCAATTAATTCTCGCTTAGTAATTTTTTCTTCTTGTTCAATTTGCTCATTGACGAGTGGTTGATTAACATCGTAAAGTTTCTCAAATTGACTTCTTAAGATCGATGGTATTTCTTCAGAGCTAAGCGCATTCTTTAAAACTTTAGCAACATCTTTATGTTTATGAAATTGAAATAACAACGTTGCGTAAATATTTATGTATGAAAAATAGTGTTCATCCTTGCGTGCGATTAATTCCTCACATAATTGCTCAGCCTCATCTTGTCGACCTAACTCAATTAAACTTGTAAGTTTACCTAATACTATCGCTTGATCGTTGACCCCATAGCTCAGCAACTGATCAAAGTAGTCAATTGCCTGAACAAAGTTCTTCTCATGCATCGCATGAAATCCACTTTGTTCAAGTCTTTCACGTTGTTTGGGAAATAAGACAATATTACTGTGCTGTTCCTGCATCATATCCCTCCTTTATAGTTAGTCTCAAATGGATTATTTATTTATTATTCCCTATTTACTTCGAGTTCAAACCATTTGCAACTTTGGTACATGCTCGATGAACATTATTATGTCAGTTACACTTCTATTAGGTGTTGTTTGAATTATTTATTGGAAAATTCTCTCGATTGATCTAGATACATTATTATAGCCTATTCCACTTAATTTCTGCAAATACCAAAATCATAATTTAAAGTATGTTTTACGGTCGCTTGTCAATATTAAGACTGATTAAAAGATAAGGAGTTGAAAAAATGGATGCTGCCCGCGCACAACAAATCGTTATGATTCCCGATATAGTACACGTTACTTTTCAAGGTCAAAAAGTTTTTATCGAACACGTTGACGAAGACCAAATGTTAGCAACAATCCACCCATTAGACAACCCTGAAGAAAAATTAAGTGTTTCTGTCGACCAATTAGTTGAACATTAACTTTAAGTTTTATCTTCTAGCGCTTGGGTGAGTTTTTTGTGTGCGATCGCGTAGCTTTGGTACAAAGCCTGGATCATGATCGATCTACCTCTAGGAGATGAGGTAGATCTTTTTGATTGTTGTCTGTCTAAGGGTCTTTATGAATAATACCTGACGAATTGTTGTTAATCATTGGATATCAATGAGATCTCTGATAATTAGTACCTATTCGTTAGAGATCACACCGAGACAGAGGACGATCTCTGACGATTAGCTCTTATTCGTTAGAGATCACAACCTGACAGAGGGCGATTTCTGACGATTAACCCCTATTCGTTAGAGATCACAACCTGACAGCGGACGATTTCTGACGATTAGCTCCTATTCGTTAGAGATCACACCGAGACAGAGGGCGATTTCTGACGATTAGCTCCTATTCGTTAGAGATCACAACCTGACAGAGGACGATTTCTGACGATTAGCTCTTATTCGTTAGAGATCACACCGAGACAGAGGGCGATTTCTGACGATTAGCTCCTATTCGTTAGAGATCACACCGAGACAGAGGACGATTTCTGACGATTAGCTCTTATTCGTTAGAGATCACAACCTGACAGAGGGCGATTTCTGACGATTAGCTCCTATTCGTTAGAGATCACAACCTGACAGAGGACGATTTCTGACGATTAGCTCCTATTCGTTAGAGATCACACCGAGACAGAGGACGATCTCTGACGATTAGATTAACTTTCATTAAAGTGCAGAAGATTTTCCCGTGCGATGGCTAACGATAGTTTTTCATAGGATTTATAGTTATAAAAGTATTTTCTATTTATAGTGTTCTACTTTAATCAGGCTTAGATTTCTCAACGTAGTATGAAGACCTACCTTGTGATATTAAATCATATTTTTGGTTTAATACTCTTCGTATTACATCCATTGTAGCTACTCCTCCACACCAATTATATATATATTTAGATGTAATCTTTTTGTCTGGAAAAAGAAATTTAAACTCATCAATATTGCTTGAAATTTTATTTGTAGTTAAATCTATCTTTTTGCACTTTAGGCAAATTAACCTTTTTTGATTATACCTCCGCATAAACCCATAACATTCACTACAAAGGATCCCTTTTTTCATTTGATCAAGTTGATAGGTAAATTGGATTTGATGGCGGTTTTCTTTTAGTCTGTCTTGTAAAAGTTGGTTGGCGATTCTTTGGTGCATGTGACTAAGATTGCAAGGTTCAGCCTTCAATTTTTCAATAAAACGGTTCAATTGGCTGGGGAAGATAATTTCTGGTGTTCGCGGTGCTTGGTAAAGGGTAAATTCTGGATTAACAAAAATGAGGTACGCACAAATATTAAGGTTTATCCCTATAATTTGAAGTAACTTTCGGAGTAGTGATGTGCAGCGTAACAACTGATGTTGAGGATTTTTAATTTCAGTTCCTTGCGCAGTCTTCCAAACGCCACCTTCGATGTAGTGGTCACCATCGTTATTTTTTACATCAAGTAAATACAATTTTTCCTGAAAAATCAACAGTGTGTCAATTTGAAAAGTGGTGTGGTTCACCTCGTACGTTAAATCTCTTAAAATCAACACTTGATCGGGCAAAACTTCTAAACGCTTGTCCAACCAGCATTCCCCTTCAAACCCCTTTTCCAAATGCCAATAGTATTGGCGTTCTTTTTTTGATAATGTTGTTCGGACATTGAGCGACCGGAGTGTTCGTAACTCATTTGATGCGGTTCGTTCATTCAGAAACATAGCCGACTTCCTCTCTCCTTTTAAAATAGCATATGTTATTTTCCCTAGAGTTTCAAACTCTCGAAATGACTAATCTCACTGATTTTCAGCCTGATTTATCTAATTTAATTTAAAAAATTAAAACAATCAGAGTGTTTTCAAAACGGAATTGGATTTTTGATCTTTTTGCCGCTTACAATTACCTTTTAAAAATTAATCAAAAATCGATTGACAATACTCTGAAAAATGCTTATAATAAATCTTGTCCGTTAAAATGGACTAACAAAATTAGATTTTATGCGGGTGTAGTTTAGTGGTAAAACCTCAGCCTTCCAAGCTGATGACGAGAGTTCGATTCTCTTCACCCGCTCCAAAATATGTCCCAGTAGCTCAGCTGGATAGAGCAACGGCCTTCTAAGCCGTAGGTCGGGCGTTCGAATCGCTCCTGGGACGCTCAAAAACCCTTACAACATCAACGTTGACAAGGGTTTTTTACTCTCTTAAAAATGACCAAATTACTCAACCTTCATCTCTATTCTTCACTTGCTTATACAACTGATTGCTAAAAACCGCTGCCCCACTTACTAAAATCCCCTGAATCACACTATCAAAACTGAATCCGATCATCCCAACAGCAAAAACAATTCCAAAGCCAAGTAAGATATAAGGAATTAACCAATCTTCAATCCTCGGCGTGTCCTTAATTATTTTCCCTAAAATCATCAGAGCAGGAATAATCACAAGTGCATCTTCAATTAAATAATCTTTCAAATATTCAACCATCTGCCTCAACTCCCCTAACCTCATCATACGTGACAGGGCTTGTTCCAATGACTCTTTAATGTCGTTAAAAATTTCCTTCACAAAAAAAAGCTAAGGCACTCGACCTTAGCTTCTACGAAATATTCAAATATATTTACCTATTCATTCTAGCTCACAGAATATAAGTTATCACAAACCACAGAATCCCGAAGAAAATAATTAGAATTGTTGCATATTTAATAAATGCAACACCAACTCTACTTGGATCGGATTTTGTTCCTGATTATTGATTACCCCGCAAACTTATTGATCAAACATCAGTACGTCAGGATCCAACGTCAAAAAAATCAAGCTAAGATCGTTGAAAACGCCAATTCTTGCACTTCTTCTCCAATCAGTCGATAAAAATGGACATCATACTTACCTTGATCATCCCATTCCAAAATCGCGTACGTCTCTTCACGACGATCGCGTGGTGATTGAATACTACCTGGATTAATTACCAATTGACTTCCCATTTGAGTTGCACCAGCGCGGTGTGAATGACCATGACAAATAATCTTTGCGCCCAGTTCACTAGCGCGATATGTAATCGGTTCTAACGACAAATTAATATTGTGCATATGCCCGTGTGCAACAAAAAAAGTCGTGCCATTCTGATCAAAAACTAATTCATTAGGAAACTCAGGATCAAAATCTGTATTACCACCCACTCGTTTAAAACCTTGAATCGTCTCATGATTATAATCTAACTCCGAATCACCACAATGAATCATTAGATCAACTTCATCCATGTGGCGCGTTCTGATCGCTAATAACTCAAGCATCATCCCATGACTATCACTAACAATTAAAGCTTTCGGCATCACTAAAAACCTCCTTTCCCTTCTGATTTCAACCATTCCGCTAATGCCACCAAAGCACGCCCGCGATGACTAATCTGCGCCTTTTCAGCAACTGACAATTGTGCCATCGTCCGATCATAACCATCTGGCTTAAACAACGGATCATAACCAAAACCATTTTCACCAACAGGCTCCTCGACAATCACACCACTACATCGACCAAACTTAACAACCGTCTCTTCACCTGGAACCGCAAAAGCCAACGCACAAATAAACGTTGCCGTTCGCTCGCTCAATGGCACACCCTCTAGCTCGCTCAACAATTTATCATTGTTACGCTGATCGTCCTGATCGATTCCCGCATAGCGCGCCGAATAAACACCCGGCCGCCCATCCAAATAATCAACCGACAAACCAGAATCATCCGCCAAAACAGGGATATTCAATTTTTCAGCAATTCCTTCAGCTTTTAGAATTGCATTTTCTGAAAAAGTTTCTCCCGTTTCTTCTATATCATCAATCGAAGCATCAAGATCCAGCAAAGAGATCACCTCAATTTTGTCCCGATCGAAAATCGCTTTAAAATCAGCAACTTTGCCTTTATTTTTTGTCGCAACTAAAATTTTTTTCATGATTCGTCCTCTTTTTTTACGATCAATTCAGCTAAGTCGCCTAAGACATTTTTTTGGAGTTCAAAAATTTCCTCAATCCCTTTTTTACCTAATTCAAGCATCTCCTGCAACTCATCATATGAAAAACTTGCTTCCTCACCTGTTCCTTGGAGTTCAACAAACTCATGATTACCCGTCATCACGATGTTCATATCAACTTTAGCTTCTGCATCTTCAACATATTCTAAGTCTAGCACAGCTTCACCGGTCGGTAAGATCCCCACCGAAATGGCAGCTAAATAATCTGTAATCGGCATCTCTGCAATCGCTTTTTGCTCAATTAATTTTCCTAAAGCAAGTACAACCGCAACAAACGCACCTGTAATCGATGCTGTTCGTGTTCCGCCATCTGCTTGAATCACATCACAGTCAACCCAAATCGTCCGCTCTCCAATTTTATCTAAATTAACAACTGCCCTTAAGGCACGCCCGATTAAACGCTGAATTTCCATCGTTCGACCAGAAACTTTTCCACGTGAAGATTCTCTAATATTTCTCTGCTCAGTTGCTCGTGGAAGCATCGCATATTCTGCAGTGATCCAACCCTTCCCCTGCCCACGTAAAAATGGCGGCACTCGTTCCTCGATACTCGCATTACAAATAACCTTCGTCCCACCGATTGTAATTAAAACAGAACCCTCCGGATGGGTAATAAATTCTGTATTGATCGTAATTGGTCGTAATTCATCAAACTTTCGCTCATTTGGTCTCATTAAATTATCCTCCTATTCAAAACAATCGTACCATATTTTAAGCTCAATCGTTACTTTCATTCTAAATTTTTAAAAAAGGTTAAAAAAAAAGCTGATAAATCAGCTTAGAAGCTACCAGTTGGAACAAATGACTCACGCGTTACAGGTTCACTATACGGAACTCCATGCTCATTGAAAATTTGCTCGATATTTTCCACTGTAATCGCTACACCCGATATATCAGGCTGATCAGTTAACGTTAACACTAGTGTTTCAATGACTTCATCAGCGATATAAGCTTCATTAACATCGGCTAATATCTCTTCAGTAAACTCAACCATCACCACACCATCACTCGAAACATTCACATCAATCAACTCTATATTCGGATTAAAAACATGCAACAACTTTGATTCATACGTTGGTCCACTTAATAGTGCCTCGACAATTCCATAATTCAAATCTTCTGATTCAATATGTTGCGTCACTGGAACGTAATAAATCGTTTCACCGTATTGTGCCGGATAATAAATCGTCACCGCTTCACTATTGATCAGATCAACCGCATCTGAGTCAAGAATATTGATCCCATTAGCACGACTCACCCCATCACGAATTGGTGTGCCATTAACAGGCATTGTGTTTTGCTCAAAACCATTCACCCACAGCTTGACCCGCTCAACACTATCAAATTCAGTCAACGTATACGTCATCGCTTGAATAATTTGTTGTTCTTTTGACCCATCATACTCATTAAATTCCTCAGTAAAATTAACAACTAACGTTCCATCCTCTTCCAAATTCATATCGATCACTTCTGTACCTGCGGGTAACACAGCTTCAAAACCACTTGGCAACAGATTAGAAATTGGCCCTCCTTCAACTAAATATTCAACAGCCTGTGCCGCCACTTCATTCGAGTCCAATTTTGGCAACTCAATCGTATGTGGCACAACAACCCCTTCCTTACTTAACAAATACAATCTACGTGCCACTGTTTCAGTCGCCAAACCCTGCTCGCCATCTTCTAAATCCTCTTCCCCCTCAAGATCGCTTGCTTGATCTTGTGGCACATCGATATCCTCTAAATCATCATCTGCCGATGAATTACAGCCGATCACAATAACTAAACTTAAGACAACTAAAAAAACAGTGTCACTTTTTTCTTGATTACTCGCATATTCATACGTACCCTCCTCTAGATGGTTTGTACTAATATGTATACGAGCTCTTTTTCTAAATTAGACCTGCTAGGACTAAAAAAACAAGTAGCTGAACTACTTGTTTTTAGTTTGATCAATCACGACATTTTTAACAGAATCAACAGGATCATCCATCCACTGATTAGCAATTTGCTCAAATAAATCAGGAGCACCCGTTGTATAGAAACGATGCGCGGGCAAACGATCACCTTTATAACCTAGCTGTTGATAAGATAAAATTGTACTTACCTCACGAGCTGTCTCCGCACCCGAAGAAATAATTTGAACCTGACTTCCCATTTCAGCTTGAATCTGATCAGCAATAATTGGATAATGTGTACAGCCAAGAATCAGCGTATCAAGTCCCTGTTGGCTCTTCAGCGGTGCCAGTGATTCATGCACAACTTTTTTAATTTTTTCTTCTGAATAATTTCCACTCTCAACAAGTGACACAAACGCAGGACAAGCTAAGTCACTGACAGATAGCTTCGAAGAAATCTGCTTCAAAGCTTTCGGATAAGCCTGACTCTTAATCGTTCCCTCCGTACCGATCACAGCCACCCGTTTTGTTTTCGTAACTTTAATCGCAGCTCTCGCCCCAGGTTGAATCACACCAATTACAGGAATGTCCAACTTTTCCTTTAATAAATCTAATGTAAATGCTGTCGCAGTATTACATGCGATCACGAGCAGTTTGATCTGTTTTTTGATCAAAAAATCGACCATTTCCAACGTGAATTGAACGATTTCACTCTCTGGGCGTGGCCCGTATGGACAGCGAATCGTATCGCCTAAATAAATAATTTCTTCCTTTGGTAGTTGACGCATTAATTCACGAGCTACTGTTAGACCACCAACTCCTGAATCAATCACTCCGATTGGTTGATCCAAATTCATCCCTCTTTTTCTATCTATTAATTATTTTCATGATCCCACTGCATTTTCTCTAGCAAAAGTTCTAGTACATCATCAAGCATATCAACTTTGTCAGCAGGTACATCATTTAACACTTGTTTCAAGTATGCTTGTCGTTTAACAATCACCTCGCGAATAATCTTCTTCCCAACTGGCAGTAGATGTATTCTAACAACTCTACGATCTTTAGTATCACGCGTACGTTCAACTAACTCATTTTTCTCCATCCGATCAACTAAGTCTGTTGTTGTACTAAAAGCTAAATTAATTTTATGTGACAATTCACCAATCGTTAAGTCACCATCTTCAAGCAACCACTGTAAAGCAATAAATTGCGGTGTTGTAATCGAGTAATTTTTTAAAATTTCTCTACCTTTATGTTTAATGATTCCATTTATGTATCGCATATTCCGCTCTATTCTAGCGATTGGACTGCCTTCAATTTCCATAGTCACCACTCCCTCCTCTAAGATTATATTTTCTCATTTTATCATAACATTAATTGGGGAGATTAGGTACTGATACTTATTATTTTGTCTTACAATTAGGCTTACAAAAAAACAGCAAACAGATTCGCTCACTGACTTTTTCACTTAGATTAACCCCTTAAATGTCCTGCTTCGCATGCAGTTATTGTACCTTGGCCTTGGCTGAGATCTTTTTTAATTTCTTGTTTTACCTTTTCAGGATTAGTCTTATTAGCTTTTGATTTATCGCTAGCATCTGAGTGATTATTTGTTTGCTATTATTCATTTGTATGCTCCTTAATATTTTTTGTATTTTCATTAGTATTTGCTGAAACTATAGAAAAATTCACTGATGATAAGCGATTATTAATTAGGCTCTTTGCACGGTTTGCCATATTTTTTGTAATTAAATATTTTGGATCGAGTGAGTGTTAAACTACTAATATTTGAAATAACACACTCAAATTCAGTGAAATCAATCTGGACAAAAGTTAATTTAAATAAATAATCATCTACTTGATCTATTTTATTTAATAGGTGAAGGAAAAAAATTATTTTTTTAGTAAATTATAATTATCTTTATGTTAAGCTTAAATTAACTATAGTAAGTAAATATGGATATGTAAGCGTATTATTATTAAGGCTTTATAAAAACGGAGGTAATATTATGCGAAAAATAAACTTAATCGTTTTTCTCGTTATTGGATTGCTCCTTGTTGGCTGTAATAACACTGAAGAAATTAACGGATCGATACATCCTACCCCAACACGTCCGTCATATACACTTTGGGAGCTGGCCAATAAAGCTGAGATTATTGCTAACCTTACCGTAACTGAACGAGTTGAAGTGCTCGAGGTCGGAGATGAGTATTCAACATTTATATACTCAATATTTAAAGCAACAGTTAATCATTATTTTTATAATGAACTCGGTTATGATCAAGAAATAGAAATTTTACATGGTGGCGGACCGACCGGGCAATTTGCTGATGATCCACTGCTTAAAATCGGTGAGACTTATATTCTCTTCCTAGATGAACGTGAAGATTCAGACATTGGAGCACGTTTAGTCATAACTGGCGGCCCCTTCGGAAGGTATAATAAAGTTGACGATGATCTATATGTCAGACAACTTAATCCGACAAATTCCAGTGGATCAAGTAGTGTAACAGAAGCAGAATTGATTGAAAAGCTAAATCGACATAATGAGGATCTAAACATCGATTTAAGTATTTTAGACTAAAAAAGTAACCGACTTTCCTTCAAAGAAAGTCGGTTTTTGTTAGAGCTTTAGCTCTCCCATTCGCAGTAGCTCAACAACAGCTTGTGCTCGCCCCTTTACACCTAGCTTCTGAATTGTATTCGAAATGTGGTTTCTAACTGTTTTTTGGGATATAAATAGTTCGTCTGCAATGTCTTTTGTTGTTTTGTCTTGCACGAGTAGTTCGAAAACCTCTTTTTCGCGTTTGGTTAATATTTGCTTCGGTTTGTAGTCGTCATCTTTCAAGTCTAGACCCCTCCTTGCTGTCATTAAAGTTGCGGCTTGAAAGGGTATTAATACATGTCGTCAGATTATTTTATGTTATAGTTTTGTTTCTGTGAAGGTGATTGAATCAAGATTTGTATTTGTTGTTGAAAATTTGATTTTGCCTTATTTAAATAGATTGCAAACAAGCGCTGTAAAGGTGATAATAAGGGTAGGTTTTAGTTAGAGGGGGCTTTTTTAATGCAGAAAAACAGTGAACAAATAGAGAAAATTGTGAATGGGATCGAAACGACAGGATCTGGATATGATTTATTAAGATATGTCGCCTTGCCTGATTTACTTGGAAAAGATGCACCACTTATTTTATATGTTATGGGAAAAAACTTAGCGCGTGCCCAATCATTCGAATCGATTGATCAGGTTGGAGAGTTTTTTTATAAAGTGGGCTGGGGGTCGTTGGAGTTAATCAAGGAAAAAAGATCTGAGCATATTTTCAAATTACAAACGCGGGTGATTTCTGAGCGTCATCGCTTGGGGATTAAGACTGATTATCGGCTTGAGGCTGGCTTTTTAGCTGCTGCGATGGAGGAAATTCTATCATTTCAGTGTGAGTGTTTTGAGGAAGAAAAACCGCGGAAAAATTTTGTTGAATTACGTGTGCAGCATTATCGTTAAATTGATTATATGGAAATTAAAACAGACGTTTATTCGTTACAGAATAGACGTCTGTTGTTTAATTTTCTTGATCGTTCAAGTGCTGTTGAATCAGCTTAGCTGTTGGTTCAGGAATACCTAGTCGTTTAATCATGTCTAGTGGTGCTTCTTTAATTTCATTTAGTGATTTGAAGTGAGTCATTAGTGCGTTTCGCCGTTTTGGTCCGACACCAGGTATATCATCTAGAATTGATTTAAAAGCACTTTTCCCACGTAATTGGCGGTGGAAAGTAATCGCAAACCGGTGGACTTCATCTTGGATCCGTTGAATTAAATAAAATTCCTGTGATTTCCGATTAAGATCGATTACTTCTGGTGGTTCTCCGTACAATAATTCACTTGTTTTATGGCGATCATCCTTTGCCAAGCCACATAATGGGATATCTAAACCTAATTCATCTTCTAAGACGCTAAGTGCAGCCGACATTTGCCCTTTACCACCATCGACAATAATTAAATCGGGCAACGGTAAATTCTCTTTTAAGACGCGAGTATAGCGTCGCCTGACGACTTCACGCATCGTGTCATAGTCATCTGGTCCTTCAACGTCTCTAATTTTATATTTACGGTATTCTTTTTTATCAGGTTTACCATCAATAAAAACAACCATCGCGGAAACAGGGTCTGTCCCTTGAATATTCGAGTTATCAAATGCTTCGATTCGATGTGGTGTTTCGATGTTTAGTTTTTCACCAAGGCGCTCGACAGCTTTGATCGTTCGCTCTTCATCACGTTCAATCAGTGAAAACTTCTCCTCTAAAGCGATTTCTGCATTCTTCCCTGCTAACTCTATTAGGTCTCGGCGTTTGCCACGGTATGGAATTGTGACATCAACTTTAAGTAATTCAGTCAGCAATTGATAATCGACTGGTGCTGGCACGAGCACTTCCTTCGGTCGGATATGATTATGATGTAAATAAAAGCGACCGACAAAACTAACAAATGATTCTTCAGCATCATTATAAAACGGAAAAATTGCGACATCTCTTTCAATTAGCTTGCCTTGGCGGATGAAAAAGACTTGGACACACATCCATCCTTTATTGTAGCTGTAATTGAAAATGTCCCGATCGATTCGATCATTTAAAATCATCGTCTGGCGTTCCATAATTACATCGATATGTTGAATTTGATCGCGTAATTCTTTTGCTCGCTCAAAATTAAGCTCATCACTGGCTGCTTGCATTTTTTCTTTTAATTGCTTCTTAATTGCAGTATGACCACCATTTAAAAAGGAAACAACATCTTGAACAATTGCTTGATATTCTTCTTCGGACGGTGGTGTATCTGCGCAAGCAAAGCATTGCCCAAGATGATAATAGAGACAATATTGGCCTGGCTTGTTATTACATTTTCTTAATGGATAAATCCGATCTAAGAGTTTTTTTGTTTCTCTAGCTGCTAAAACATTTGTATAAGGACCAAAGTATTTGCCTTTATCCTTTAGTACTTTTCGGGTAATGATTAAGCGTGGATGACGTTCGTTTGTTACTTTCAAATAAGGATAACTCTTATCATCTTTTAATAAGACATTATATCTTGGATCATATTTTTTGATTAAGTTCATTTCTAAAATCAGTGCTTCAATTTCTGACGAGGTGACGACATATTCAAAATCTGCAATCTCTTGAACGAGTCGTTGCGTTTTTTGATCGTTTGCTCCGGCAAAATATGAGCGAACACGATTTTTAAGTTTTTTTGATTTGCCGACATAAATAACTGTCCCACGCTTGTCCTTCATTAAATAGCAACCAGGCTCAGCAGGTAGGACAGCTAACTTTTCCTGAATAATCGTTGACATACTCCAACACTCCATTGTTGTTTAAAAAATCACTAAGTTACTCCGATTATAACATATAATACCTAGAATCATCTGCGTCTAGCCTTTGCTTAGCAATAAAAAGACCACATGGATTGTTATCACATGTGATCTTGATTGGTTTATGCGTGTTGTTCGATACGTGCTTGTAGTAACTCTTTTGGCTGGAAACCAACAATTTGGTCAACAATCTCGCCATCTTTAAATAAAATTAATGTTGGGATACTCATCACACCGTATTTACCTGCTGTTTCTTGATTATCGTCAACATTTAATTTTACAATTTGAACTTTATCAGACATTTCTTCATCAATGTCCTCCAAAATTGGTCCAATCATTTTACATGGTCCACACCAAGGTGCCCAAAAATCAGCTAGCACAAGTCCTGAACCCGTATCTTTTGCGAAATTTGCATCTGAAGTGTTTATAATTGCCATCGTTATTCCTCCTTATAAAATCTCTTAATCAAATTCTGTAGTTAGTATACCACCTAGGGCATCTGTTAGCTAGTAGACTGCTCATTGTTAGTTTGACCCCAGCCTCACTTGTTGATGCACAAAGCTCTAAATAACTTAAAATAGATTTTACCGTTATTTTTGACAGGAATCAATCAATTAGCTCAGCTCAAAAACAGTTACTCCACTTCCGCCTTCATTCATTCCGCCAGCACGGGCGCTTTTAATGTTGCGATGATGTTTTGCGAAATCTTGGACGCCTTTACGCAAAGCTCCAGTTCCTTTACCATGAATAATCGTTACCTGTGGATAGCCGGCTAAAATTGCATCGTCGATATATTTTTCTAAATCCTGCAATGCATCTTCGTATCGTTCTCCACGCAAATCAAGCTCAGTTTTGACATGATAGTTCGATCCTTTAACTGTTGCTAAAGGCTTTTCAACAACTGGGTTTTCACGTTTAATTAAACGTAAATCTCTCTTTTTCACCTTAATCTTCATGACACCAATCTGAACTTGAATATCATCGCCAGCACCGACTGCAATAATCGAACCTGTTTGATTAAGTGTGAGAACTTTAACTTCATCACCAACTTCAAACGATTGTTTTCCAGCTTTTGTCGTTGCTTGACTTGATTCGCTACTTTTGTCCGTTAAATTGGGATGTGCCTGATCAAGACGCTTTCTCGCCTCGATCCATTCATGTTCTTTTAGTGATGCACCATGCTTCATTTCACGGATTGACTCAACAATTTCAGATGCTTCTTGTCGTGCCTTTTCAATTGCCTTTTGCGCTTTTTCCTCAGCTTTTTGATAGAGTCGTTCGCGTTCTTGATTAAACTTTTGTAATTCTTTTGTCAATTGATCGCGCAGTGCTTCTGCTTCTTGTAACGTTCGTTCGGCATCATCATAGTCTTGCTCAGCTTGACGTCTAGCGGTATCAAGTGATTCAATCATATGTTCAACACTTTTTGTATCAGTACCAATTAATTTTTTCCCGGCTTCAATCAATTGATCATCTAAACCGAGACGACGCGAAATTTCAAACGCGTTACTTCGACCAGGGACACCGATTAACAATCGATAAGTTGGTTGTAACGACTTGACGTCAAATTCAACAGAAGCATTGACAACACCTTCACGGTTATAACCATATGCTTTTAGTTCCGGATAGTGCGTTGTTGCGATTACTCGCGCCTGTTTATTTACAACATAATCTAAGATTGCCATCGCAAGCGCGGCTCCTTCTTGAGGATCAGTACCTGCTCCAAGCTCATCAAATAACACTAAACTCTTCTGATTCACTTGCTTTAGTATCTGAACAATTTGTGTCATATGTGATGAAAAAGTACTTAAGCTTTGCTCGATCGATTGTTCATCACCAATATCGGCAAAAACATCCTCAAATACGGCTAGTCGACAGCCATCTAACGCAGGAACTTGCAAACCTGATTGAGCCATTAATGTCGCTAAACCGACAAGTTTTAGCGTAACGGTCTTCCCACCGGTGTTAGGTCCTGTGATCACAATTGCATGATAATCTTCACCTAATAAAATATCATTTGCGACAACTTCATCATCACTTAATAATGGATGACGTGCTTGCTTCATATCAATAATCCCTTGATCATTCATTTTAGGCATGGCTGCTTTCATTGAACGACCTAGTTTTGCCCGGGAAAAAATAAAATCTAATTGTGTTAAGACGGCAACATTATTCGTCAAATAGGAATGATGTCCCGCAATCTCTGCCGATAACTCCCTTAAAATTCGCTCAATTTCAGCTTTTTCAGCAACTTTAGCTTCTGATAAGAGGTTATTCACCTCAACAACTGCTTGTGGTTCAATAAAAAGTGTCTGACCAGATGCAGATTGATCATGGACGATCCCACCAAATGAGCCGCGATACTCCTGTTTAACAGGTAAGACGTAACGATCATTTCGAATCGTCACAATTGCGTCAGATAGCATTTTACTCTTTGATTTCGTTAAGCTTTCAAGGCGATCACGAATCCGACTTTCATTCGTGCGTATTTTTGTTCGAATCGAACGTAATTTGCTTGAAGCCCCATCCATCACGTGACCATTGTCATCAATACAGTTTCTAATCTCGCGCTCGAGATGGTTTAATAATTCAATTTGAGCGACCAAATCTCGAATGATTGGGATTTCAACTTCCTCTTGTTCAATATTTTCAATAAAGTAACGGAGCTGTTTACCGCCATAAATCGTATCTGCAATTTGCAAACATTCTTGAGCGTTTAAGCTTCCCCCAATTTCTACCCGCTTCAAACTTGCTTTAATATCGGTTATTCCACCGAACGGGACATCACCATATAATCGGACAACTTGTCCGGCCTGATCCGTTTCTGCTTGAAGCTGTTCAACGAGTGATAGCTCAGTAGATGGCTTCAATTGACGTGCCCGTTCTTTGCCTAATGATGTTGCCGCATGGTCAACTAATTGTTCAATTACTTTATCAAAATCTAAGATTTGATAAATTCGTTTATTCATCTTATCACCTAATTTTCTTTTTTGTTAAAAAAGGTTTGTAGTTCTGCCAATGACCAAGTGTTGACGACCGTTTCAGGCTTTAACCAACCGCGTCGCGCTACTTTAATTCCTTCAGTCATAAAACTTAATGTTTTTTTATTATGTGCATCTGTATTAATTGCAATCGGCACACCTTTTTCTTGTGCTTTATTGACCCACTCAGCTGACAAATCAAACCGTTTCGGATTGGCATTTAACTCAAGAATTGTATTTGTTTTTTTCGCATAGTCAAGCAGTTCATCATGATTGACTCGATAGCCTTCACGTTTACCAATCAATCTGCCTGATGGGTGAGCGATCATTTTAACGTATGGATTATCCATCGCGGCCTTGAGCCGCTTCATAATTTCTTCCTCTGACTGATTAAAGCTAGAATGAATCGCTCCAATGACAAAATCAAGCTCTTGTAAAAATTGATCATCAAAGTCTAGCTCACCATTTGGCAAGACATCCATCTCAACACCAGCTAAAATTTTGATTTCTGGATAGAGCTCGCGCAAGCGCTCAATTTCTTCCCTTTGTTTACGAAGACGCTCTTCATTCAAACCATTAGCAACACGTAAAAATTTTGAATGATCAGTAATTGCCATGTATTGATAACCTTTATCAAGGCAAAATTTAACCATTTCCTCAACAGAGTGAGCACCATCGCTCCACGTCGTATGCATGTGTAAGTCGCCAAGAATTTGCGCTTCAGAGACTAATGAGACTTCCTCTTCAAACACATCGAGCTCTCCTTTTGCTTCACGCAACTCGGGCGGAATAAAATTTAGACCAAAATGTTTGAAAAAAGCCTCTTCTGTTTCGAAAGTCTTCACTTTTCCAGTTGCTAAATTTTCCACACCATATTCACTAATTTTTTCACCTTGTTCTTTAGCGCGTTGACGCAATGCGACATTATGGTCTTTTGATCCGGTAAAATGGTGCAATGTCGTCGCAAATTGATCTGCGGTCACTAGACGAAAATCAACTGATACGTCATATTGATCGCTCAGGACAACCGAAACCTTTGTCTCTCCCTGTGAGATGATTTGCTTGATGTCTTCCATATTAAGCAAGGCTTCCTTAACATCTTTCGGTTGATCAGTTGCAATAATAAAGTCGAGATCTTTAATCGTCTCACGCATTCTTCGGATACTTCCTGCGATTGAATAGCGTTGAATCGTGTCAATCGATTCAAGATATGCTTCGATTTTTTTAGCTAATGGAAGCATGAAATCAATTGGTAAACGATCAGGACGAGTTCCTGCTTCTTCAATCGCCCGCAAGATATTTTCTTCTGTCTTTTTACCGAATCCTTTTAAAGCAGACACTTGATTTGCTTCACAAGCAATCCGCAAGCTCTCTTGATCCACGATATTAAGCTCTTGATACAGTCGAGCGAGTTTTTTTCCTCCGAGACCTGGTAAATCAAGTAGTGGAATTAAACCACTTGGAACGTCCGCTTCAAGTTCTGATAACAAAGTTGATTCTCCGGTCGTAAGATACTCACTAATAATCTCAGCTGTTCCTTTTCCAATCCCTTTAATTTTCGTGAAATCTTCAATCTCACTAAGTGCACGCTCATCAATTTCAAGCGATTGTGCTGCTTTTCGATAGGCCGAGATCCGAAATGGATTCTCCCCTTTTAACTCTAAATAGAGAGCGATTTTTTCTAATAACTGAATCAGGTCTTTTTTATTCAATTGATTCATGATGATCCCTCCAGTATTTTTTGTGAGAAAAACCCTTGTACACATGAGGTCAAGGGTTAGCTGTTAATTATATGTTCAAACCATAATGTTTTAATTTGTTCTGATAAAACGGGCGTTTGTTCAATCATAAATCGTGCCATACTTGAATCTGCTAATAAATTTTGGATCATCGTAATCGGCAATAACGACGCAACATAAACAATAATAAATAAAACTAAATATTGTTCAATAAAGCCAAAAACAGCACCGAACAAGCCATTAACAACATTTAACACTGGTAATTCAGCGACAAAATCTAACATTGAGCTAATGATGCTCATAACAATTTTTGTCACAAAGAACAACATGGCAAAAGCGATCATATTATAATAAGCGTTTTCTAACGAGAGCGTTTCACTAAAAAATGCCCAGTCTTCCGCTAAAATTCTAGGGTATGGAATTAGCATTTCTAAATGAACTGCGAGATTGTCATAAAAATAAACGGCAACAAAAAACGCAACAAAAAAACCTAAGAAATGAAATAATTGCAAAATTAAGCCGCGTTTTAAACCACGAAAAATTCCTAATACGAGTAATCCAAGTAAGATTAAATCTAACATAAGCCTATTGTTCCTCTTTCTCTGCTATTTTTTTCAGTAGTGTCTCATAATCCGCTTGTAATTTAAGATAGTCATTAATTGTATTTACAGCTGTTAAAACAGCTAGTCGTGTGGTATCTAGGCTTTTATTTGTCTGATAAATTTCTTTCATTTTATCGTCCACCATACTGGCAACAAGGCGTAAATGGTGTTTGTCTGCATCCCCAATAATCGTATAGGTTCTGCCATAGATGTCAACTGTTATCCGTGTTTTTTGTTCTTGGGACACACCGTTTCCCCCTTTTCTTCACTCCTACACATTATCTTAACATGAACAGCTTATTTAGGGAACTATTCTAGTGAAGGTTTATTTGATATAATAGACAAAATACGCTTTTTGAGGTGATTGAATGGCTAATATCGTTAAAGTCGTTTCTGACCAAACATTATCCGAGATGCAAATTGCTTACCAAACTTCGCTTAAAAAAACACCACCACATGCAGTCTTTTCAGCGCAGACAAATCAAACAACAATTACTGCCTATAAATCAGGCAAAGTGCTGTTTCAAGGAGCTCATGCAGAACAAGAAGCTAACCGCTGGGGCGGCGAAGTTTCCGCTAAGAAAAAAACTGAATCAAAACCAAAACAAGCACACCTTTATCACCCGGATTCAAGTTTGTTTACTCAATCAATTATTGGTTCTGATGAAGCAGGTACTGGTGATTATTTTGGACCCATTACAGTTGCTGCTGCCTATGTCAGAAGTGATCAAATTGAGTTGTTGCGCGAACTTGGTGTCCGTGATTCAAAAAACTTATCTGATCCAATGATTGAAAAAATCGCGCAAGATATTTTGCTCTGTGAAATTCCATATTCATTAATGACATTGCCGAATCCAAAATATAATCAATTACAAGCACGCGGTTGGACACAAGGAAAAATGAAAACAATGCTTCACGACGCTGCGATTAATTCTCTTTTAGAAAAAATTTCTCCAGCCAAGCCTGATGGGATCTTAATTGATCAATTTTCTGAACCAGGCGTGTACATCAATCATTTAAGAACTGAAAATAAACGCCTACCAGATTCAACTTATTTTATTACGAAAGCAGAAAGCCACTCGATCGCAGTCGCAACTGCTTCAATTATCGCACGTGCACGATTCGTTCGAGAGATTGACCGATTAAGCAAGCAAGTTGGCATGACCTTACCTAAAGGTGCATCAGCCAAAGTCGATCAAACCGCCGGCACAATTATCCGTCGCAACAGTGAAGCATATTTAAACAATATCGCCAAAGTTCATTTTGCCAACACAAAAAAAGCAGCAGCCTATTTGAAATAGGGATTGGCTGCTTTTTGATTATGGCAGATTTTATATGCACTGTTATATCTTACGACCATCGATTTATTTCAGATCAGGAATTAGATCAGTTAATAATGTATACTCATTAAGAGTGAATTGAGAAAAGTGAGATTTTCTATTGTCACTGTATAGGTGGCAGTCTATATGATTTTATTTCTTTTACCTTTCCAGACTTTGCGGCATTACTGAACGTGTACACATCGCAAAAATTAATTTTTGTCCCGTTTGCTAATGAAATCACACCATTTATTGATGCGAATTTACCATGTGTGATCACCTGATAAATCTCAAGCACAATAATATTGTTATTATTTTCATCCTGTATCGCAGTAATGAATTGAGCTTAGGCTTTCTACTTTTTTATTCTCTTGTAATTGATCCCACACAATCGATTCATCTCCATATTTCTTGATGACATCGTTGTGTCGCATAACTAAAGCTACTGTAAATTCAATAACTATTTGTTTTCTTGGAGCATTATCGCATCCTTTAGGAACGATAAGCTTCATTTTACTTTGGGAACTGTTCACTTCATTCCACCTCCTAAAAGGAACTATTATTCACTTAAGAAAATTAACAACAACCCCTCCTATACCTGCGAGAGTCATCATAATACCACCAAAACGTGTTGACCAAATGTATAAACTTGATGGTTCCGTATTATCGTTTGATTTCCAATTCTCTTGTATAAACCATATAACGGATGGTTTTACAATTATCACGACACCAATAATCATTAGAATGATACCTAGTAAAAACATTTTAAAGTCCTCCCATCATAATAATTCGAAGTACTAAAAAATCATCTCTTTCTTTTATAGCAATAAAGTAGGAATATTACTGCTATACCAACTAAAGCAGTGGCACTGACCGATAAGAAAATAAGTAAATTGTTGTTCTCAGGATCAGATTGTTCATCAACTGCTCTTGCTGTTTGCGTTTCTAGAAAATCTTCGTAAAACAGGCTGCTTTCTTCGACAAAACCTTCAACTTTTCCGTTTTTGATTTGAATCATACCGTTTGGACCTCCAACTGGTATGAGAAAATCATGATACTCACTATTTTCTAAAAATAAAAGAAATTCTCCATCTTCACTTTGAAATTCGTCAGCCCAGCCAAGATCAAAAATGTCTAAACCAGCTGTAATCGTTTGGTCATGAATATCTCCTTTGTAAACACTTTTGACGTTAAAATCAAAACCTTGAAAAATAAATTGCCTGGGCTGTGGTTCACTTGTAAAATCATATGTTCCAATAATAATAACTTCGGCTCGCTCAAGAACCTCCTCTGGTTCTAATCCAACCCAAGTTGTAGCAGAAACAGTATTGCTTGTTAACGTTAATGATGTAAAAAAGCAGACAAGTAAAAATATAACATATGATTTTCTCATTATATTTCCATCTCCTTTTTGTTAATTAAATACAATGAATAGGAATAATTAAAATCTATCCTTCTAGTACTTATCTTTTCATTCGTTTATCAATTTTAAAGTGCTGTCAATTAAATCATATCATTCATTTCAAAATTTACCATGATAAAGAAAAAATTTGTTATTATATTGGTCTCAAATTGATCTAACTGATCCTGATGGTCAATTTCATGATCGTAGTTCGCAATATCGGACAGCAATTTTTTATCAAAATGAACAACAAAAGCAACTTTCGATTGAAGCTAGCGGGCGTTTAGTCAACCGATTGTGACTGAGATTATCAAGTATTCGAAATTCTACCCTGCTGAAGATTACCATCAAGATTTTTGTCAAAAAAATGAATCTGAACATATAAAAGATTGCCAACTTTCCGGTCGAGTTCAATTTATTGAACAAAATTGGAATTACTTTCACAACTATAAAACCAATGAAAATTCAATCGTTAGAGATCACCTTCTAAATTGATGTGGTCTCTAACGAATAAAGACTAATCGTCAGAAATCAACCTCTGAATCGATACGATCTCTAACGAATAAAGGCTAATCGTCAGAGATCACTCTCTGAATCGGTGCGATCTCTAACGAATAAAGACTAATCGTCAGAGATCAACCTCTGAATCGGTGCGATCTCTAACGAATAAAGACTAATCGTCAGAAATCAACCTCTGAATCGGTGCGATCTCTAACGAATAGGAGCTAATCATCAGGTGTCTCACATAAAATTGCTTTGATATCCAATCAATCACGATAAATCGTTAGTCATTCGGCAAGCTTATCTATAAATAACGCATTTTATAATTTCTTAAACAATAAAAAAATACGTGGTTTGACAGTCAATATTCACCCTGTCAAAACCACGTATTTATATTATTTATTAAGCTCTCAACACC
Organism: Bacilli bacterium; assembly: GCA_012838505.1. Taxonomy (GTDB): domain Bacteria; phylum Bacillota; class Bacilli; order Bacillales; family Amphibacillaceae; genus Amphibacillus. The sequence goes on from DUPD01000011.1 coordinate 42,948, forward strand.
GCATCATGTTCGGCTTTCACTTTTTCCAAAATCACTTCATAAGATGCTTCAACTTCTTCATCTTTAAGCGTTCGTTCTGGGTTGAAGTAAAGTAAGCTTAAGGCAAGAGATTTTTTACTCTCTTCTAAATGTTCGCCTTGATAAACATCAAAAACATGAACATTCTGAAGCCATTCCCCACCAGCTTCGATAATTGTTGCTTCTAAGTCAGCTGCCGTTACAGACTCATCAACAATTAATGCAACATCTCGTTTAATCGATGGGTAACGCGGAATCTTAGTAAACGATGGTTCATCATCATGAATCGCGAATAGATGATCTAAGTCGAGATCAAAGACATATGTCTCTTTTAAGTCAAAATCTTTCTCTACTAGCGGATGAACTTGACCGATAAAACCAATCGCCACATCGTCAATAAAAATTTGTGCCGTACGGCCTGGGTGCATCTGCTTCATCTCAATTTGCTTGTAAGTTGGTGTCACCTTCAAGCGAGTGAATAACTCATCCAAAATTCCTTTTGCTAAATAAAAATCGACTGATTTTGCTTCTTGTTGCCACTCATGCGTCAGCCATTTTCCAGTAATTGCACCACTTAAACGCAGTTTTTCTTTTGGCTGAGTTTTAACAACTTCTTCTTTCCCAATAAAAATATTCCCGATTTCGTAGTAGCCTAAGTTTTGCTCTTTACGTGCAACGTTGTACGATAAAGTGTGCAACATTTCAGGTAACAAACTTTGTCTCAGCGTACTGTGCTCTTCAGTCATCGGTCTTGATAAACGGACTGCACTCTTACTCACAGCCTCGACTTCTGGACTAATCAACAGTTTAGCACGATCGTCTGTCGTCAATGAATAGGTGATCGCCTCCATTAAACCAGCACCTTCCATGTATTGCTTCACATAGCGCTTCAACTGCTGATTTTTTGTCAGCTGACCAGCTTGCTGACTCCCTTCTGGTAATGTATATGGTAAATGATCGTAACCATAAATACGGGCAACTTCTTCAAGGATATCTTCAAAAATTGAAATATCTTGACGGCGCGTTGGGACCGTAATGTGGAACGTATCACCATCTTGAACAAACTGGAAACGTAATTTTTCAAAAATAACCGCAATTTCACTTGCTTCAATTTCTGTTCCCAAACGATTATTGATTCGTTCAACGGTAACAGTGATTTGTTTTTCAGATCGATCAAGCTCGTCAAACTCACTGATTCCACTTAAAACAGTCCCATTGGCATATTCGGCTAGTAAACGTGCAGCTCGCTGACCCGCTTTTCTAACCCGATTCGGGTCAACACCTTTTTCAAAACGTGAGCTTGATTCACTACGTAATTGATGATCTTTTGAACCGATTCGAACCCGTTTCGGATCGAAATAAGCTGTTTCAAGTAAAACCGTTGTCGTTTCGTCTGATACTTCTGAATCTGCTCCGCCCATTACCCCAGCGATTGCTGTTGGAACTGTTCCATTGGTAATGACTAAATGATCGGTTGTTAATGTTCGCTCAACATCATCAAGCGTGACAATTTTTTCTTGATCAGTTGCCCTGCGAACGACAACCTGATCTGAGCCAAATTTGTCAAAATCAAACGCATGTAATGGCTGACCATATTCAAGTAAAACAAAGTTAGTTATATCAACAACGTTATTAATTGGACGAATACCCGCTGCCATCAAGTGATTTTGCATCCATTGAGGTGCCGGACCAACTTTAATATCTTTAATCACAAACGCACCATAGTATGGATTATCTTCTCTTGCCTCAACTTTGATCGTCACATGATCAGTTGCTTTCTCTGCAATTGTCTCAACTGATTCTTCAGGCAAACGAACGTCTCGACCTAAAATTGCGGCCACTTCATAGGCAACACCGATCATACTAAGTGCATCCGCCCGGTTTGGTGTTAAGTCAAACTCAAGAATTGCGTCGTCTAAGTTTAAATAGTCAGTTACATCCGCCCCTACTTCAACTTGATCAGAAAAAACATGAATCCCATCAGCTGCATCTTTCGGCAGATAGGCTTCTTTAACTCCTAATTCGTCTAATGAACAAATCATCCCTTGTGATTCTTCGCCACGTAACTTTGTTTTCTTAATTTTAAAATTACCCGGTAAAACGGCACCTGGTTTAGCAACTGCAACCTTCTGACCTGCTGCGACGTTAGGTGCGCCACAAACAATTTGCAACGTTTCATCACCGACATCAACTTGACATAATTTTAACTTATCAGCATTTGGATGCTGCTCACATGACTCGATAGATCCTACTACAACACCGGTACTTTTCTCGGCAAAATAAGCAACACCATCAACTTCAATCCCTGCTTTTGTAATCAGACTTGCTAATTCATCGGGTGTATATCCATCTAAATCAACATATTTTTTTAACCAATTTAAAGAAACTTGCATCTTAATCCTCCTCGTTTAAGCTTCGTGATACTGCTCCAAAAAGCGACGATCATTCGTGTAGAAATGACGAATATCATCAACTCCATATTTCAATATCGCAATTCGATCTGGTCCCATTCCAAAAGCAAAACCGCTGTATACTTCTGGATCATACCCGGCCATTTCTAATACTTTCGGGTGAACCATGCCACCACCTAAAATTTCAATCCAGCCTGTTTGTTTACAAACTGAGCAACCTTTTCCTTTACAAACTTTACATGAAATATCCATCTCGACAGAAGGCTCTGTGAATGGGAAGAAGCTTGGACGTAGCCGAATTTCCCGTTCTGGTCCAAAAAATTGCTTAGCAAATTGGTTAAGCACGCCTTTGAGATCACTCATACGAACATTTTTATCAACATACAGTCCCTCAACTTGAGTAAATTGATGTGAGTGTGTTGCATCATCCGAGTCACGGCGATAAACTTTTCCAGGGCAAATCATTTTGACAGGTTTACTGCCTTGATATTCACCCATTGTTCGTGCTTGAACCGGCGATGTGTGTGTCCGTAATAATAACTCCTCAGTAATATAAAATGAGTCTTGCATATCCCGCGCTGGGTGATCTTTCGGAATATTTAATGCTTCGAAATTATAGTAATCCGTTTCTACTTCAGGTCCTTCTCTAACCTCAAAACCCATTCCAATAAACAGATCTTCAATTTCCTCAATTAATTGCGTGAGTAAATGTGGACCACCTACTTGTACAGGACGTCCTGGTAAAGTCACATCAATTGTTTCTGTTTTTAGTTGTTCATTTAAAGCCGCTTCTTCTAAAATACGTTTTTCAGTTTCAATTGCATCAGCAATCGCAGCTCGAACTTTGTTAGCTAGCTCGCCTATTACTGGGCGCTCTTCTGGAGCGAGTTTCCCCATTCCTCTGAGTACTTCTGTAATCGGACCTTTTTTTCCTAAATAAGCGACACGAACTTTCTCAACATCTGCCAATGATTGAGCTTGCTCAACTTGTTCGAGTGCTTCATTTTGTAATGCTGTTAATTTTTCTTTCATTAAAACGACCTCCTTGAATTTAATAAAACATAGCTCAACTTATTTTTTATTTAAAAAATAAAAAAACCTCCATCCCAAAAAAGGGACGAGGTTTGAAAGTTTCGCGGTACCACCCTAGTTGGCAATTAAAATTGCCCACTTGATTGTTTTAACGGACATAATCCGGAACGTTCTTACTTGACTAAATAGATCAAGGTCCCAAACGTCAGCTCCAGAGTGAAACTTCAGCTTTTATCAATGGGCTTGCTTTCAGTCAAGGCAAGGCATTCCTGTATCATTGATCAGTTAAAAGCTTACTAGCTCCTTCATTGCTTTTCATATATGACTCTCATTATAGAAAAGTTCAGACGATTTTGCAACTTTATTCCTCAAACTACGGACATTTTTTTGATTTTAATTGCGATAATATGTCCATAGTCTCGCAACTACGGACTTTTTGCTTTGAAAAATCTGTGATAATGTCCCTAGTGGGGGCGACTACGGACAATTTTCAACTTAAAAAATGAGAATATGTCCGCAATTAGTCAATTAGCTTAGAGATAGATGGTTTAGGTTCTTCAAGCAGGACTTATCTTATCAATTCATTTGCATTTGATACATCATAATCCCAGCGGCAATACTGACGTTGAGCGATTCGGCTTTTCCGTAGATTGGGATATGCACGAGTAGATCCGATTTCTCAATCAAAGTCTGATTTACCCCTGAGCCTTCATTACCGACAATTAACGCAACCTGTTCTGGCCATTCAATTGTCTGAACAGGAACGGCTCGCTCCAATGTTGAGGCACAAATCGCCAAACCCAATTCCTTTAACTCATCAATCGCCACTTCAAGCGAAGCCTGAATAATTGGAATATGAAAAATTGATCCCTGTGAAGCTCGGATCACTTTATCGTTATATAGATCAACCGTACCCTCGCCTAAAATAATCGCGTCAAAACCAGCGGCGTCTGCTGTTCGAATCATTGTACCCAAATTTCCAGGGTCTTGAACAGAATCGAGTAATAACAGCCGCTTCTTTTCATAATCTGTCACTGATTTTATTCTAACGATCGCCAAGATTCCTTGCGGTGACTTCGTTTGTGCTAAGTATGAAAAAACATGATCACTAACATACTCAACGGTTTGGTTGCTCAAATCAAAATGAGGCTCAAAGTTTGCTTCAATAACAATTGTCTCAAGCTCCCAATCACTTTTTAACGCTTCTTCAACAAGGTGTTCTCCTTCAACTATAAAAAGTCCTTGTTCTTTTCGATATTTTCGTTGTTTAAGTTTTGCCCAAGTTTTTATTTGTTGGTTTTTAACTGAAGTAATCATTTTTTTCATCCTTTTAACGTTTTCTTAGCTCTATCATACATAGATGGAATAAAGTTGGTCAAACTATTTTTAATGATTGAATTTACAAGAGGTGATAAATGATGGATTTAAATTTAAGAAAGGCTATCTTAGCAAATGTAACAGACAACAGTCAAGAAGAATTAGAAGCAACAATTGTTGATGCAATTCAAAGTGGAGAAGAAAAAATGTTGCCCGGACTCGGTGTTCTGTTTGAATTGATTTGGCAACAAGCTGATCAAGCAAAGAAAAAGGATCTCGTCCAATTGCTTGAAACAGGTGTTCAGCACGCTGGTGCATAACTTAATTAATGAAGCACGGCAGATCAATTCGATCCCGTGCTTCCTTTTGTTAGATCGTATTAAAATTCTTCATGCTTCAGCGGGTCAAGGTCATTTAAGCGACCATCTGATTTATTGAGACTATTTATTAGCTCAACATCACCTGCTTCAAGTTCAAAATCAAATATCTCCAAGTTATTAAGCTGACGTTTTGGATTAGCTGACCTTGGAATACTAATTGAATTTAACTGATAATGCCACCTTAAGACGATTTGAGCAGCAGTACGTCCATACTTATCAGCTAGTTTTTTAATCACTGGTTCTTCAAATAGTTTATTCGCCAGTGCTAACGGACTCCATGATTGAGTCATCACACCATTTTCCTCATGCCACTTACGCTGTTCAGCTTGATTAAAGTATGGATGAAGCTCAATTTGGTTGACACTAGGTAAAACACCGGTCTCTTTCTTTAGTCGCTCAAGATGTTCGGGTAAGAAATTACAGACACCAACCGAACGAATAAGGCCCCATTTTTTCGCATCAAGTAACGCTTGCCACGCTTCAACATACACGTCTTGTTTCGGATTTGGCCAGTGGATTAAGTAAAGATCATAATAATCCAAGTCAGCACGATAAAGTGATTCCTGAATCGTTTGGATCGCCCGATCACGTTGATGAGATCGACCAGGTAATTTAGAGGTAATGAATAAATCTTTTCGTGATACCGAACTCTCTTTAATCCCTTTTCCAACCGCACCTTCATTTTCATAATTATAAGCTGTATCAAGAAGTCGATAGCCATTATTGATCGCACTTTTAATTGCATTGACACCTCGGAAACCATTTAATGTTGCTGTCCCTAAGCCAATCATAGGTATCTCTGTGCCATCATTTAAATAAGTTGTTGGTATTTGAATCATCTTTATCCTCCTTTTAGTTTCTATCCTTAGTATACCTTGTTCCTTTAAAAAGGAACATAAAAAGCCGATTCAGATCATTTGATATGCAACTGAATGTTGCCTTTTGTCAAAGCTTGACTTAAAATAGAGATTAATAGAGTGTTTTGCAAGGAGAGTCTTTATGGATATTCGGACATTACAAACTTTAATTCAAACACATACAATTCAAAGTTTTTTACCGACAAACCAAAGTGACAATCGTCATTCTTTTAATCAATTATTTTTACAAAATTTCAATCAACCAACTAACATGGCTACGCAGTCAACAATGTCAATTCGAGAAATTTTACATGGTCGCCCATCGATTCTCGAACAAACTGCTGCGATTGCCACACCGATTGAAGCGAATTTGTCGAAAGACTTGAACACAATTATTAAAGAAGCAGCGTCGACATACCAGATCGATGAAAAATTGATCCGCTCCGTTATTCAAGCGGAATCTAATTTTAACCAATATGCAGTCAGTCATGCCGGTGCTCAAGGCTACATGCAACTGATGCCAGGCACGGCAAGAGGTCTTGGTGTGACCAATTCATTTGACGCGAGACAAAATATTTTTGGTGGCACAAAGTATTTGCGACAAATGCTCAACCGTTATGATGGCAATACAACTTTAGCATTGGCTGCTTATAATGCTGGGCCAGGTAATGTTGATAAATATAACGGCATCCCACCATTTAAAGAAACACAAAATTACGTTAAAAAAGTTATTGGACAATATCGTGGATAAATTAAAAATGCTTGGTCAGCTGTGACCAAGCATTTTTTACATTTATTTATCTTTCTTCCCACGCATAAGGCAAGATAAAGCCATCATATTTTGATTCAGATGTGATAAAGTCTTCAAATGCTTCTGATTCATAAGCAGCTTTAACATCTTGAGCCCACTGGCTGTCGAGCTCACTCGCTAAAATTGACACGATCACACGATGCTCTCTCGGTGTATCTTCAATCGCCAGCCCATCCGCAATCCGCATCCCAGCATCAGCAATATAGTTGCCATTAATAATCCCAAAATCAACATCTGGCAAAGAAACTAAAATTTGAGCAGGATCTAATATTTGAAAATCAATTTCATTTAATGCGTGAATTTTAGTGTTTTTAAGTTGATATGTTTATCAACACCTTCAAATTTAATCATTAACATCACCCACCTTTTTAGTCGCTCCATAATACCGACTTATTTTATCTGAATAGTTCGTTTAGTGATAAAGCATTTTCTTGAAATATGCAATAGCTTTTTGCATATTTGAGTCATTTGCCTAGTATTTCCGCATAATAAAACCCCTAGGAGCGCTTACTCTTAGGGGTTGCTGACTGTCTATTTAATTAATCATAGGTAATTTCATGCACTGTATCTTTATCTAATTGCTTAATCACTTCAACAATCAACTTAACTGCATGATCAAAATCATCTTCGTGAATAATTCCTGCATGTGAATGAATATATCGTGTTGCGATTCCAATTGATAATGCAGGCACACCATTAGCTGTTAAATGAATCGATCCACTATCTGTTCCGCCGGCTGCAATCGATGCATACTGGTAAGGAATCTCGTTATCTTCAGCTGTTTTCAAAACAAAATCACGTAAGCCTTTGTGTGAAACCATTGATGCATCGTAAATGATGATTTGTGGCCCCTCACCAATTTTACTATCAGCATCAGTAGGAGAAATACCTGGTGTATCTCCAGCAATACCTGTATCAACTGCAAAACCGATAGCTGGCTCAATCATGTGTGTTGACGTTTTTGCACCACGTAAGCCAACTTCCTCTTGAACCGTTCCAACACCATAAACAACGTTAGGATGATCGACATCTTCTAATTGTTTTAACACTTCAATCGCGATTGCACAACCAATTCGGTTATCCCATGCTTTAGCAAGTAAGAGCTTTTCATTTTTCATCGGTTGGAATTCAAAATAAGGTACGACAGAGTCACCTGGTCTCACACCAAATGATTCAGCTTCTTCTTTGCTTGTTGCACCAATATCGATAAACATATCTTTAATCTCATATGGCTTCGTTCGTGCAGCTGCCGGCATAATATGTGGCGGTTTTGAACCAATCACACCAACCAGGTCACCTTTTTCAGTACAAACTGTCACGCGTTGGGCAAGCATCACTTGACTCCACCAACCACCAATTGTTTGAAAATATAAAAAGCCATTTTTATCTATTCGAGTGATCATTAAACCAATCTCATCTAAATGCCCTGCAACCATCACTTTAGGACCATCTTCTTGACCAACCTTCTTGGCAATCAAACTCCCTAAATTATCAGTAAAAACCTCAGTCGCATACGGTGAAATATATTTTTTCATCACCTCACGCGCTTCTTTTTCATTACCGGAAATCCCTTTTGCTTCTGTTAATTCCTTAAACATCATTAATTTTTCATTCATTATGTATGACCTCCTTATCTTCTTATTATAACGAATTTTTTGCAAAATAGACAGAATACCGATTAACATCTATTCGTACTCTCATTCACCTAAGTTTCCGCCAGTGAGGGAACGATTAGTCTCTGTTCGTTAGCTTTCGAACTCACTTAATCATATTTACTGTAAATCTATAACAAAAAAAGACGAGTACAATTTAATCCTGCTCGTCTAAGACTCTCAATTTATTTTGTTCCCGACTTACCTGATGAGCCAAACCCACCTTCGTCTCTCTCCGTTTCAGACAACTCATCAGCCTGAACGAGGTCGACAGTTAAAACAGAGGCAATCACCATTTGAGCAATTCGCATATCTTTATCAACTTTAAAATCTTCTTTTCCATGGTTAATTAAAATTACTTTAATCTCACCTCTATAGCCCTCATCAATCGTTCCCGGACTATTCAAGACTGTAATTGAATGCTTTAAAGCAAGACCGCTTCTTGGTCTAATTTGTGCTTCTGTCCCTTTTGGTAATTCAATTTGTAATCCCGTTGCTACCAACGCTGTTTCTCCAGGCTTGATGATCTTTTCCTCAACAGAATATAAGTCAAGACCTGCATCGCCTTCATTTGCACGGTATGGTAATTTCGCATCTTCATGGATCAATTTAATAATCAATTTTTCAGCCATTTGAACCCCTCTTTTATTAAAAATTTCCTCACCTTAATAATTAGATTATCTTAAAAATTCGCACACACTGACGCGATCGGATTTTTTTCGTGACAAAAATAATAATATGATTAAACTCGCAAGCATCGCTACAGATGCGATCGGTGAAAAATTAACAACTGATTGACCGATTGTTGTATAGATAACGGCCATGGGTATCACTGTATAAAAAGATGCGCTCAAATAAGAACGTAGGTCCTCGCTCGATTCATAAATTAAGAAAGATAATAAATGATAATGGATAAATGGGATCATTCTTAAGATCGTGATTTGACCAGTCGACAAATGTTTGTCATTTGTTTTTATTTTAGCCTTCATTTTAATTAAACGTTTTGTCATCGACGGCATTTTTTCGGCTAAACCGTAAAAAATGATACTCGATAATAATAGACCAATAATTGATAGGATAATACCTGGAATGACACCAAAAATCATGCCACCTGCAATACAAATTGCAACCACAGGGATGAAGAAAAGCGATCGAATGCCATGAAGTATAATAAATAACATTGGAGCAAGTATTATATGAGTGTCTCTTAATACTTCAATATACTGTTCGATTTGTTCCAATTCTTTTTGGCCCCCTCTCTCTTTAGGTTAACCTTATGAAAATGGTTTAACAATTATGCTCAGTTAGAAATTATTATAACATAAATTACACCTAAAGTTTGAGCCAAAACTAATAGTGGCAAACCGACTCTAAATGATAAGTGCTTTGTTTTATGACGAAACAAAAACATGCCAATCAATGTACCTAATGAACCACCGATTACACTAGTTGACCAAATTGTTGCCTCTGAAATCCGCCATTTTCTTTGTCTGGCGCGATTTTTATCTATTTTCATCATTAATAAACCAATGATATTTATTAAAATTGCGTATATGATCCACTTTTCCATTCAGATCCCCATTCTTCTGTGACTTATTTTTTGCTAAAAATAAAAGAGTTGTCTCTTTAAATAAGAAAACAACTCTAGAATTTAATGATTATTTGTTTAATGCTGCTTTAGCTTGGTCAGTTAACTTTGCAAAAGCGTCTGCATCTGAGATAGCTAATTCAGCAAGCATCTTACGGTTTACTTCGATGCCAGCTAATTTCAAACCGTGCATTAGACGGCTATATGAAATGTCATTCATACGTGCAGCAGCATTAATACGTGCGATCCATAGTTGACGGAAATCACGTTTTCTTTGCTTACGATCACGGTATGCGTATTGACCTGATTTGATTACTTGTTGTTTCGCCGTTTTAAATAGGGCATGTTTTGAACCATAATAACCTTTAGCTAATTTTAATATGCGTTTACGACGCTTGCGTGTAACTGTTCCACCTTTAACACGTGCCATAATAATTCCCTCCTAGATATAACCTAACACCAACATTATCTATTATCTTGGTATCATTTGATCGATGCGTTTTTGATCGCCTTTTGAAACGATTGCACCTTTACGTAGTTTTCTTTTTTGTTTTTGTGATTTATTTGCAAATAAGTGACTTGTATAACCTTGAGCACGTTTTAGCTTTCCAGAAGCTGTTCTCTTGAAACGTTTTTGCGTGCCCTTATGTGTTTTCATTTTTGGCATAGTTGTTCCTCCTTAAAACATCTAAAATAAAACTTATTTTTCAATAGTTGGTGCGAGCATTAAGAACATGCTGCGACCTTCCATTTTCGGTTTTTGTTCAACAGTTGAAATGTCATTACATTCTTCAGCCATACGTTCAAGTACATCACGACCAAGATCTTTATGCGTGATTGCACGTCCGCGGAAACGGATTGATACTTTAACTTTATCCCCTTTTTCCAAGAACTTACGTGCATTCCGAAGCTTTGTATTGAAATCATGATCTTCAATACCCGGGCTCAAACGAACCTCTTTAATATTAATGACCTTTTGCTTCTTACGTGCTTCTTTTTCTTTCTTCTGTTGTTCAAAACGATATTTCCCATAGTCCATAATCCGACATACAGGTGGCTTTGCATTTGCTGCAACAAGAACTAAATCTAAATTACGAGTTGCCGCAATTTCTAAAGCCTCTTGACGAGATTTAACACCTAGTTGATCCCCATTTGAATCAATTAATCGAACTTCACGTGCGCGAATCCCCTCATTAACGTTCATTTCTTTGCTAATAGCCATCCACCTCCAAAATATTTTAAAGCGTGTGATGATTGACAATGAATTAAAGTGAAATCATCCGACCGTTTTGATAAGATCATCTGATAAAATTATGTATCATAGGTTTGATACACATCATGTTGGTAAACACGTACCCCTTTTATTTGAAATTGTTCAAATAAAAAAAGTGTCGGCACTCATGCACCCACACTTATCCTGTTTAATCAGAATAATAATTGTTAAATGACCTGGCAACATCATGAGTCGATCAGGCGAGAAGCGGGTGCCTCTACTTGTCAATTGATCATATTTAATTTCACACTCAATCATAATACCACTTCATCTATCTCTTGTCAACTTATTTTTACTTGAGTTTCCGTATTTTTATCCACAATCTATTAATTCCATCATTTAGCTATCCACAACTTTAAAGAAATGGCTAAAAATAAGGAATCCTTTCCCTTTGTTTGGTATAATTAAAGTATCAACAAATA